>JBIIVA010000108.1:0-8243 GCA_044339705.1 Crocinitomicaceae bacterium | reverse complement strand
AAAAACACCATACATTTGGAGAGGGAAGACCTTTTTTTAAATTCCCGCTTGGGCCTATTCCAAGAAATCCTACCCGGCTTGGATCAAAACCAGATAATCCACGTTCACTTCCTACCCAAATTTTATGGTTGTTATCCTGATAGAGACAAGAAAGCCCATTAAATAGTAAGGAGTTTTTTTGAAAAATATCCTCAGTACTATTGAAAATGCTGCCATTTTCGTTAATTGTAAATAATCCATTGGATGAGGTCGCGACAAAATACTTTCCATTTGAAAATACAACATCCTTAACACTAAACAAACCTATTTTATCTAGTGATTTAAATTTAGAAGTTACAACTAAAGTATTTGGGTTGAGTTGAAATAGACCCTGGCTTGAGCAAAGCAGAATCATTCCATTTTCAAATTCTACCAAATTAAGAAACGTAACGACTGTTTTATTCTTAGACTTAACGTTTATTTTTCGAGTTGAATTCGATGATGAATCCCAAAATATCAATCCAATATCTTCCGTGTCAATCAATAGATTTCCGTTTTCCAGACACTTTACTAAATGGACTTTTTTAGATTTTACATGAACCTTTCCTACCTCAAATTTCAGTTTTTTTGTGTCAAATTTTACGACTCCATACCCTACAGTTGCTAGCCAAAGATTTCCGTTTTCATCACAATCAATACTTTGAATATCCAATAAAATGTGGGTGCTTATGTTGAAGGTGCTAAATCGCTCGGTGTTTGGGTCAAAAAGAATAAGTCCGCTTGCGGTTCCAAACCAAAGTCGACCGTCGGGAGTTCGTTCAGAACACTCAAAATTGGAACTTTCTAAACCGGGCGTTTCATCTTGATTATATACCTCAAATGATTTTCCATCGAAGCGATTTAAGCCATCTTGGGTGCCAATCCATAGTGAATTGTTTTCATCCTGAACAATCGTTGTGACAAAACTCTGTGACAAACCATTGCTTATGGTGTAATTGTTAAAACGATAATCACCCTGAGAGATACAGAAAAAAGTTCCCGAAAGTAACCAAATTAGGAAAATCGACTTTAGGAATCTATTTTCCTTCATTCATTTGATTGCTGTTGCTAGACTGAATGATAGAGCTCTCCAAGTCGCGATCAAACAAATACAATCCGCCGCTATCGTTGCCGATTAATTTGATTTTGTCCAATACTGTTCGTGCTAAAGCCTCTTCCTCTAATTGTTCGGAAACATACCATTGGACGAAATTGTGAGTAGTGTAATCTTTTTCTTGTAAACAAATATCAACAAGGTTATTAATGCTTTCGGTAACGCTAATTTCATGAGTAAGCAACAATTCAAAAACATTTTTTAAGTTTTTAAATTCAACCGGCGGTTGATCAATGGCAGGAATCACCGCTTTTCCTCCTCGTTCATTAACGAATTTGATGAGTTTCAACATGTGAAATCGTTCCTCATCAGAATGTGAATACATGAATTTCGCAGTACCATTCAATCCGTTGCATTCAGCCCAAGAGGCCATAGCTAGATAAAACTGAGAAGACGATGCTTCTTTTTTTATTTGCTCGTTTAGAGCTGCTTCAACTCGATTGTTCATAATTTGTTTTTTCACAAATTTACGAATCTAAAATTCAAAATTGATGCGGTTTCGAAGAATTTATTTGCGAAGTGTTGGACAAAAAAACGAGGTGGGTTTAAAACCTAAAAAACCAACTGCACATCGGAATAGGAAATGAATTTGAATCGTATTTATCATAGGTCGCAACTCCGGCAAGGGCGATTTGAAAAGCTCTATTTTCATTTTTCTGAAACCGCATCCCCGGCATTAAGTAAAAAGATGTTCTGAAAATACGTTCTTCAACCACTCTATTGATAATCGGAGTATACAATTGTGTTTGGGGATCATAACCCCCGGAGGTGGTTGAACGAATTTCATTTTGATTGCTAAATAACACCATCGAATCGAAGAAAAAACTCGCTTTACTCCCTACTTTAAAGATTCCTGCAATAGAAATTAAAGGCGCCTTTCTCAGCGGAATCATTCTGTCATATGTCAACGGGAAATTTGGTTCTATGTATGTTCCAGGGCGCTCGACAGTTTCCTCAACACCCATTTTCAGATAACCATATCCCGCTGAAAATGAAATGTTATTCATCCGATTTCCGTAGGTTACCACTCCCCAATGTAACCCGCCATAACCCTTGAAATTAGCCAAATATCCGGTCGTTCCCAACATGGTTCCCAAAGCGAAATGCCACTTATCCGATTTATTTAGTAGCGCATATTTCGCGGCCAACACAAACGGACTAGCAATCCAAGTTGTCATAACACCGAGCGAAAAACGATCGGAAAGTGAAAAATGCACCTCTGGGCCATATAGATTAACCAACGCATAATTTTCACCTCGTTTAATTGAAAATGCATTCGTAGTGAATTGATATCTGGTCGTAAATGGCCCTTGCGCGCGGTATTCTCCGAAAACAACTTCCTTTCGCGAAGAAACGAGTGTAATCGACTTTATGTCTGACTTGGTTATGTAGATCTTACCTAGTGTGTTAGTTTCTAAAAGAATTTCTCGTCCATCGTCGTTTAATATCTTACCGATATATTCCATCCCGTTGTTTTTGGTGACTACATAGGTATTTGTATCTACGGGATTTTGTTGCGCTTTTGAAAAACCAAGGATGAATGTAAACAATAAAAAGAAGTATATTTTCATGGCCAATTTTTTTCAAAATTAGACCAGTCATCCTGATTGTTATTTACAGAAAATCAACTAAATTTTTAAGTTGTTTCAGTTGAAACAGAATTTAAAAAATGGAAATTATAACCTTCTATACCATTGTACCATAGGAATGGGGACAGGCACAAATTCACCATCCGTATATATTCCTGTGAAACCGAATTGAAAAGCTTTACCTTCTTCTTGATGCCAGCGCACTCCAGGTATAAGTAATGCTAATCCAGGATAAGTCATTGTTCTGGTTCCATTGGCAAGTTGCTCATCCCAATTTCCAGTATTTGGATTATAGACGTAATCTGTATATTGATAATTTTCCGTTTTGGTTTTACCCGGTAAAATAAAAAAAGAGTCAAAAACTAGACTGATTTTTTTGGACACCTTTATCATTCCTGCAACGCTGGCTAATGCTCTTCCATTGGTTTCAGTATTTTTGGTTGCATAAAAGGATTGGCTTGGTTGCCAAACCAACCCATAACCTCCTGAAATAGCAATATTTCGTGATCTATCTCCTCTTGATAAAGTGGCAAAAGGCAGAAATCCACCCCATTGCGGAAGTGTCCAAGAACCTGTCCCGACCAATCCCCCAATAGCAAAATGAGAGGATGGCCCCAATTGAAAACTCTTTTTAAATGTTCCAATAATCGGAGTTCCGATCCAAGAAGTCATAATACCAACGCCTAAATCTTCTCCAATTCCGAATTGAAAGTCAGGGCCAAATAAATTCCATTGGACATAGTGTTCTCCTTTTTTAATTGGCAGCCCATTGGTCGTAATAAAATAGCGTGTCGCAAATTTATCTTCTCCTATGTATTCTCCAGCGGCATTGAATTTTTTAGTGTCAATCAACTTGATTTCCTTAATTACGTGCTGAGGAATATAAATCTTCCTGTTTTCATTTATCAATAGCAATATCTCTCGTGCATCTTGGCTAAGGATTTTTCCAATAAATTGCGAGCCATCATTTTTAACAACTATATACGTATTTGTGTCTTTGGCAATAGTTGAATCGGGAGGAGTAACCTGTGTATAGGCAATTCCAGAAAAGAAAAGTACGAAAAAGAAAATAAGGGAAAAAGTCGAATTCATAAGTTTTATTTGAACTTAAAATTAATGAGTTTACTAATTTAAAAAAAGGGGTCTTCTTATAATTTATCAATAATCCAATGTAAATAACTACTCTTCAATATAGGTTCTATGAACTCTTTTTGAAATCGAAGTCAACACCTCATAAGAAATCGTTTGCATCTTTTCAGCGAACTGAGATAAAGTGATTTTGTCGCCTATTAGTTCAACTCGATCACCTGTTTTGACGAATTTTTTGGTTACATCAACCATGATCATATCCATACATACACGACCAACGACATTACACATTTGACCATTGATAATGACGGAGCCAACTCCATTGCTCAAACTTCGTCTATAACCATCCGCATAACCAACTGGCACAATCGCGATTTCCATGTTTTTATCTGCTACAAAAGACCGTGAATAACCGACGCTTTCCCCTTTTTGAATTTGCTTGGTTTGCGAAACGGTGCTTCTCCAGGAAATTACAGGGCGTAATTTTTTAACCAAACCCGGATTGGCCGATACGCCATACATCCCAATTCCAATTCGAACCATACTGAACTGCGCTTCTGGGTAATTTGCAATTCCTTCTGAGTTCAAGAGATGAGTGATGAATTTTCCCGAATAATTGGCTGAAATATAATTGCAAGCTTCCACAAATCGCCTAATTTGCAAATCCGTGAATCGCTTATCACGTCTATTGTCTGAATCCGCTAAATGCGAATAGACTCCTTTTATCATGACCTCTGGTTGCGCTTGAAAAACTTCCATCAAACGAGGCAGCTCGTTAAAATCAAACCCCAAGCGCTTCATTCCGGTGTCGATTTTTACATGAACAGGAAAATTCTGAACTCCTTGAAAAATTAATTCGTGTAACAGTTCATCCAATTGTTCAAACGAAAAAATCGTTGGTTCTAACTGATATTTGATGCAATCTTCAAATCCTTCGTCCACCGGATTCATGACGAGAATTGGGATTTTCACTCCTGCTTTTCGCAATTCAACACCTTCATCTGGATAAGCGACTCCTAAATAATCGATTCCTTGTCTTTCGAGATAAACACCAATTTTTTCGAGTCCGGCTCCATACGATTGCGCTTTCACCATGGCCAACATTTTAGTGGTTGGTTTCAATTGTGATTTATAAACTTGAATGTTATGTTTGATGGCGGACAAATTGATTTCAACGAAAGTTTTGTGTTTTTTTAACCTCAATCGCGAGGCTATTTTTTCCATTTCCGACTTTCTGGTTCCTTTTACCAAAACCACAGCATTGCTCAGGTCAATTTTTGGGTAGTTGCCTTCAAAAATGAAATGAAACGAATCCGGTTTAAATTTTTGTATTTTTTGAGTTAACTCCTTCTCCTTTTGTTTATTGGATTCATCCAAACCAACCAAAACAATTCTTTTTTTTCCATCTGCTAGAGTAAGCTGATATTCAAGTGAAAGTTCCAAGGAATCCAAATCCAAATTGTAGGTATCGTTTATGATAAGTGAATGATCAATTCCTTCAAAAGTTTCCATGCGCAGAGCCAAGCGAGGAACTGACTTTATTCGCTCCAAATCCAATCTTCCGAAACTCTTGACGGCAGCAATCGCCAAGGTTCCTGAAAGAACACTCGGTTTGTCGGTAAACGGAAAAATAGCCAACTCCCTTGCGTAATCAATTGGATTAATGACAATTCCATTGATTTGGTTTAATTGATTTTTCGACAATTCAATGCTGGATGAGATCAACGTTTTTTTACATCCGAAAAACAATTTTAATTTCTCCTCTAAATGTTCCTGAGCGGAATGAAATCCCTCTTCGTGCGCGCTCCCAAATGACGTGAAAATGCCAAAATCCGGTTGAATCATCTTTTGTAAAGCATTCATTTCTCCCGCTTTTGAAATACCGGCCTCAATAATTGCTAAATCAGCAGCGCTATGCATTTCAAGCAGTGAAAGCGCCACACCAAGTTGTGAGTTATAACTTTTGGGACTTCGAATGATTCTAACTTGATCAGATAATAAATGATAAAGCCATTCTTTGACAGTCGTTTTTCCATTGCTACCGGTAATTGCTATCACTGGATAGTTAAACTTTTTTCTGTGAAGTGCGGCTAATCGTTGAATGGCTGTTAAGGTATCAGAGACCTGAATGTATGAAGCATTTTTATGTGGTTTATTGGGAACTTCTGTTACTACAAAAATTCGGACTCCTTTTCTGTAAGCATCATTTAAAAAATTATTTCCATCTCTAAACTCACCTTTCAAAGCAAAAAATGCTTGTCCCTCGGATGCAGCTATTTTTCTTGTATCGTATACGACTTTGTCAATAACAAAATTTTGAGGTCCACACAAGTGATTTCCTGATATGGCTTGACAAAAATCCGTGTATTGAAGATTGAGTTTCAAAGTGTCGCTTTGTGATAGCAGGTTCGACAAAGAGGTCGGTACTTTTCAACTGCACCAACTAAAACCTGGCCGCTTTCACTGGCCGTTCGATGAGAAAATTGAGCTAAATTCCCGCAAGAAACGCATATCGCATGAACTTTCGTAACATATTCTGCAATGGCCAACAATTTTGGCATCGGCCCGAAAGGAACTCCCAAGTAATCCATGTCTAAACCGGCAATAATTATACGCACCCCTTTATCAGCGAGCTGGTTGCACACATCAACTAAATGTTCATCAAAAAATTGAGCTTCATCAATAGCAACAACTTTCTGATTATTCCATTTTTCAATAATCTCCTGCGATGATTTTACAATTACCGCACTGAATTCGGAACCTTTATGACTTACTACTTTGTCCTCGCTGTAACGGTTGTCAATTTCAGGTTTAAACATAATCAAAGGTTGATTGGCAAATTCAGCCCTGCGAATGCGCCGAATTAACTCCTCTGTTTTACCGGAAAACATGGAACCACAAATCACTTCAATCCATCCATTTTGTCTTGCCTCCCCCGGAAATTGCTCTAGAAACATGGTTATATAAGTTCTTAACAATTATTGTATAAGAAAAATTACCTCGGCCATAACTTTCACTTAAGGTAGTTTTCTAAATTTGAACTCAAAAGTCTTTAATTCCAATCAATAATCAAAATAGTAGTTGGAAAAATGATTTGAATGTTAATAAAATAAATGAATATGAAAGAACTGGTTTCAACGATACAATCTTTGCTTGTGAAAGTCGAAGAAGGAAATATCACACAGGCGGAAATGGAGCAGCTCGTTGCAGACGCACGAGAATTGAACGAACGACTGATTGTTCTGCGCTACAAAGTTTACGAGCAAGGAATTTTCGAGGTTCAACCAGCCGTTGAACAAGAAGTGGAAGTAGAACTACCTGAAATAGACCTAAACATTGGACTAAACGAAGTAATTGAGGAAACGCTTATCGATCAATCAATAGAACAAGATAACGTTTCTCCTGAAGTAATTGAATTGCAATTTTCGGAAAAAACAGAGCTTAATCCTGAAGTAGAATTAGATGTTGATCTATTTTCTGCAGAAGTGCCAAATGAAGAGCCGATAGATGAGTTGAATTTTGATGAAGAGGAGGAGTTGAACGAGGAGGAACAAGAAGAAGAAGAGCAAGAGGATGAACAAATCATCGAGGAGAAAATCGCAATTACTTCCTCATTTGACGAGGAAACCAATAGTGAGACGCAAGAAATTACTCATCACCAAACGAGTGTAATTGAAACAGAAGAATCGACAACCATAATCGAAACTGAGGAAACAACAACGATTACAAGATTTGAAAATCCTATTGAAGAAACGGTGATTCCTCAAGCAGAGATGCCAATTTCTTCAGGTGATTCTGAAACGGAAAACAAATTGAAATCGATTGAAAAAAGCTTGAGAATTAATTACTCGATTGTTCCTTTAGAAACATTAATAGGTTCATTTACACTCAATGAGCGTTTGCAATTTATCAATGAACTATTTGAGGGCTCAAGTGATTCGTTTTCTACGGCCGTTAAGAAATTAGACTCATTAGATGGTTTGGATGCTGCAAGAACGGTTGTTGGTGAATTCGCCTCAACAAATAATTGGGATTTGGACAGCGAAATCGTGGAGGATTTCTTGGTGAAAATTTGCAGAAGATATGCCTAAGGTCTTTGTAAGACTGATAATTGCTTTACTGTTTTTTCATAGTTTTTCTTCGACTTCTCAATCCGAGCGAATCAAGGGGTTTACTAAAGAACTTTGTTCACCTGGGTTTCATGGACGCGGTTATGTTAACGGAGGAGATTCAATTGCGGCGGAATACATAGCAAAAACATTTCATGAGATTGGGTTGAAGCCATACACTGAAAGTTATTTTCAATCCTTTACATTTTCAGTAAATACCTTTCCAGATCAAGTTTCTTTGACTTTGGATTCAACAAAATTAATTTCGGGAGTCCATTTCTGGGTCAGTCCAAACAGCAACGGTGGAAAAATTGATGGTTCATT
>JBIIVA010000015.1:0-28385 GCA_044339705.1 Crocinitomicaceae bacterium | reverse complement strand
ATGTTCTCCCGCTGGAATTTGATTTTTAAACTTAAAATTTAAACTTGCGTTTGTGTCGGCAGATTCAACCGTCATACCGCAAACTCCGAGAGGTAAATCCGCCTTTCTTCCTTGAAAACTCTTATTGAATTTCCATTTTCCTTTGAATGTGGAAGCATAGTTGATCGAAGAATACGTATTTGCTGCACCGTAGTTGAAAATTAACCCTCTTCCTCCTGAGCCAAATCGCTCGTGGAAATGCTTTCTCGCCACCGTTGTAGGATATTCCGCTTGTATGTGACTTCCACCATAGTGTATGAAAACCAGTTTGTCTTCATCCACACGATCGAAATGCGATGCGAGTTTTTTAACTGTTTCATTCGAATAAAACTGAATGTATGCGTATGACGTATCAACTTTTAATGAAGTCGGATAATCTAAATTCTGTGAAAATCCGATTGACAAAAGGAATAAAAAGATAAGTGATAGTAGGAATTTCATCCAGTTAATTTGAAGTTGTTGTATCTATCGGAGCTGGAATCGGAGTAATCGTTGTTGAATCTTGAGGTTCCGTAATTATAGGTTTTTGGGGCACATATATTCCGCTTTGTTTTCCTAAGTTTCTCATCATGTTGATTGTTCCTTTGCTCATTGCTCCGTACATACCCATTGCAAAAATCATGTCATTTATATTATTCTTTCGAATCGTTTCGATAATATTTTGCTTCGAATAGCGGAAATCTACCACCCAAATTTCCTCGTAGTGGCTTATTAAATAAACTACGAAGGCATTTCCGTATGAATTTTTTATCACAATGGCTTTTTTGCCATTTTTAACGTTTGTATTGATGCGCATCATCGGAGCGTCGCCACTAATAAAAGTTGAATAGGTATTGCCACCAGAAGCAGAATGCGCAAAAACGGAAGATTTTGATTGTTTGTTATATCCATATGGAGTGAAACGAACAGCGCTTGTTGTAACCTTGGGAATGTAATACTCCATTGTATCCGGATTATTTCTGACGGAGGGGTCAAGTGTATGCTGGTATAAACTACCTAAGAAATTGTATTTCGTCCTTTTTTCCATTTTATTCAATGGAACAGGCTCGAACCCGGCGGCCTCACAGAAAGCAACGTAAGCATAATAAGCTCCAATCGGTTTCCAATGGTGATCCGTGCTGAAGTACATTTTTTCTCCTGCATGCTTATTCATTTCCTCGAAAACATCGCAAAAAATGGCTCCGCTTGACAAACTTGAACCAATTGCTTTGAGTGTATTCTTGTTTTGAGTATTGTAATGTTTGTATTTCTCAACAGGAATAAAGGCCGAGGATAAAGGCGCTACGGCAGAAAAAACCCGTGCTTCTCCTTTGAGTTGTTCCGCATATTCACTAACCATTTTGGCAAAGTGTTTCGACATCGCCGGGCTACCTCCTCCCATTGGATAAACAGAACCATTAATGATCAACATACTTCCAGAATACGCTTGCTCAAATTCATCCAAGAAATTCATTTCGGATTGGGTCGAGTCTTTCACTTCTTTGTTTTTTGTGACTTTCGGTTTTTGCGATACGAAGATCTTTTCCTGTTCTTTTAAATGAATTCCTTTCCAAGACTGCAGTTCAACAGCCATGTCTACCATTTCGGTTCGAAAAGGAAAGTGATCATCGACATATGAGTCCATGCTATCTGCCCAAGCTCCTTTGATGTAACTCTCATAATTCAACTCAGGAACAATGGCCAATTTTCTCTTTTCACCAACGGATATTTTCTGCTTTGGCAAAATGAAATACAACAGCGGTATTCCAAAAAGCATGGAGAAAAATAAAATGGTATTTAGTTTATTGGTCATTAAAAACGGGTATATAAAAACGGATTATAGGTAGAATTGACCAATAACAGCGTTGCCAAAAAGAGCATCGCTACATTCAGAATAGGTTTTGCGTTTTCGTAAAAACGTCCTGCTCCCAAAGCAACTTTCGTTTCCTTCGTGTAAATTTCATCCCATGGAATACAGAATAAAATTACTAATACAAACCAGAATACATGTTCCATTAAATCCGTCGCAAAACCAACACCAATTGGATTGTCGGAAGAAAATAAATTAACAACGAATAATTTCAATTTTTCAAAATCCGTAAAATAGAAAATTGCTCGACTAAATACAATGAGAATCAAGGTATACGTATGCCGCAGTATTCGTGGTGTTTTGGCTAAAAACTTTTCCAATAATTTTTCGATGATCATCAAGCATCCGAAGTAAAATCCCCAAAGTGCAAAATTCCAACTAGCTCCGTGCCAAATTCCGGTTAAAAGCCAAACAATCATAATGTTTCGCAATTGTTTGCTTCGATTTCCACCTAGTGGAATGTAGACATAATCCCGAAAGAATTTCCCCAAAGAGATATGCCAGCGGCGATAAAAGTCTCCAACGGAAATGGCAGCATACGGGTGACGGAAATTCTCATCGAAATGAAATCCAAATAGTTTCGCTAAGCCGATTGCCATATCCGAATAACCGCTGAAATCGAAATACAATTGAACAGAGAACATCGTTATTCCAAACCAAGCCTCATAACTCGATAAATCATCGAATCCGACGTCCAAATACTTTTTTACCAAAACACCGGCTACATTCGCGATAACAACCTTTTTAAAAAGTCCCAAGCAAAATCGTGAAACGCCCTCACTCAACGTTTGCCAATTAACCGATCGCGCATCAACTTGATCAGCAATGTGCTTGTATCGAACAATGGGCCCTGCAACCAAATGTTGGAACAAACTGATGAACATCAAAAAGTTCAGCGGATTCTTTTGTGCTTTCAATTCTCCTTTGTAAACATCAACAATGTAGGAAATGACCATGAACGTGTAAAAGGAAATCCCCACCGGTAAAGAGTTTGTTGGACGATCAAAAGGAAGTGGAAATAGGTAACTTAAATTATCGTGAATGAATCCGCCGTATTTGTATGAAATCAAAAGAGCAATATTGACAATTACTGAAAAGGTTACGGCTATTTTTGAACCAATTTGACCTCGCCATCGCTCAACCAGAAGGGCCATTGAATAATCGAACATTGCTGTGAAAATCATCAGGAAGATCCACATTGGTTCAGCCCAAGCATAAAAAACGAGCGAGAAAATCGTTAGCGTTAAATTGCGAAAAAGATTGTTTGATGTTACATAATGAAAAACCAAACTGAGTGGTAAAAAAAGGTAAATAAACGTTAAACTTGAAAATACCACCCTCGAAAATTTGTAAGATTGTTTAATTTCGTTCGGGCGAATTTAATAAGTATTCTCGATTAATTTACAAAATATTTTGGCGACAACTCAACCGAACAAACTCATTTCTGAAACATCACCTTACTTGCTGCAACATGCGTATAACCCCGTTCAATGGGAGTCTTGGTCGGATGAGGCATTTGAAAAAGCGAAAAAGGAAAACAAACTCGTTCTGATCAGCATCGGTTATTCCGCCTGTCATTGGTGTCATGTCATGGAACACGAATCATTTGAAAACAATGAGGTAGCGGAAATCATGAACAAGTACTTCATCAACATCAAAGTGGATCGAGAAGAACGTCCGGATGTAGACCAAATATACATGACTGCGGTTCAGTTAATGACGCAACGAGGAGGTTGGCCTTTGAATTGTTTTACGCTTCCTGATGGAAGACCGATTTATGGAGGAACTTATTTCCCAAAAGAACAATGGATTCACATTTTAAATTCACTAGTTCATACGAAGGAGCACGATCCTGAGCGCGTTTTGGAATATGCTCAGAAGTTACAGGAAGGAATTGCACAAAGTGAATTGATTGATATTCCGCAAGAAATCGGACAATTTTCGGATGAAAAATTACATGAAATGGTTTTGCGGTGGTCGAGGCAATTTGATAATATAGAAGGAGGAATGAACAAGGCTCCAAAGTTCCCAATGCCCAATAATTATTCATTTCTATTGAGCTATGCAAAACAGTTTGATTCGGAAAAAATTTCGAAACACGTTCATCTAACGCTTCAAAAAATGGCGCTCGGTGGAATTTATGATCAAATTGGTGGTGGATTCGCGCGCTATTCGGTTGACATGATTTGGAAAGTGCCGCACTTTGAGAAAATGCTTTACGACAACGCCCAACTTATTTCGGTATACTCTAAGGCCTTTCGGGAAAAACCCATCGAACTATATAAAGAAATCGTTTTTCAAACTATCGAGTGGCTGCAAAGAGAGATGTTGGATAAGTCAGAAGCATTTTACAGCGCCTTGGATGCCGATACCGAAGGTGAAGAAGGGAAATTTTACTGTTGGTCGGAAGAGGAGCTGCAAAAAATTCAGGATTTGGACTTAGGTTTTGTCCGGGAATATTACAATATCAATCAATTTGGATATTGGGAAGAAGAAAAATACATCCTTCTAAGAAGAGAAACTGATTTAGAATTCGCGAAAAAAAAAGGCATTTCGATTGAAGAATTAAAAGTTCAGATTTCAAAGGTGAAAAATAGACTTTTTGAAGAACGAAAAGCACGAACGTTTCCTGGTTTAGATTACAAATGCTTATCGGGTTGGAACGCCATGACCATTCGTGGCTTGTGCGATGCTTATGTGACTTTTCAAGATGAACAGTTTTTACTTTTAGCCCGTAATTGTGGGAAATGGATTCTCGAAAAGCAATACAATGAAGGTAAACTGAAACGCGTTTTTTCAAAAGGTGAAACGAAAATAGATGGATTTTTAGAGGATTATGCGCAAACAATCGATGCTTTTATTGCTTTGTATCAGGTAACCTTGGAAAAAAACTGGTTAGACGTTGCTAAAGAACTCGCAGAAGAAGTTGAACGGAATTTCATGAATTCGGAAAGTAAAATGTGCTATTTCACCTCTTCGGATTCCAATCTGATCGCCCGCAAAATGGAATTGAATGACAATGTAATTCCGGCGAGTAACTCTGTTATGGCAAGAAATTTTTTAAAACTCGGGCATTATTTTAGAAAAGACGACTGGATTTCTAACGCAAAACAAATGCTTGCCAATGTCTATGAGGGAATGGAATATTATGGTTCAGGTTATTCGAATTGGGGACAATTATTAATTGAGATTCTTAATAACACCATTGAAATTAATGTAGTTGGAATTGATTTGAACCGTGAACAGATTTTACCTTTCATTCAAGAAAATGTGGTGATTTCCTATCATCAAGAGATTCCGATGACCATGAATTACGAAAAGAAAGGAATTTATATTTGTCACAAAGGACGATGTTTGGCTCCCGAGCAGGATTATAATGCTGCTTTTCAGCGTTTTTCTGAACTCATTTCCTTGTCTACCAACTCCAACTCCTTGTAAAATGTTTCGCCAAAAGCACGAATCAGCGGTTCTTTTAAAAAACGATATACGGATACTTGTAATTTTTGGCCACAAGCACATGCCGGCTCACATATTTTCCAGCGGTCGTAATTTAACGCCGTGTAATCGCCGAATTTTTTCAATCGAATCGGGTAGAGGTGACACGAAATCGGTTTATTGAATTCAATTTTCTTTTCGCGATAGGCTTTTTCAATCGAGCATTTAGCAATTCCGGTTTCATCTTTGTAAACAAATGCGCAATCGCGTCCATTCAATAAGGTTGTTACAGGTTCATTATCTTCATCAAAGTAACTCACTCCGTTTTTTTCCACTTCAGCAATTCCTTCGGAAGTCATAAAAGGTTTAATCTTATCGAGGTTATTCTGAATCAAATCAACTTCAGCCTCAGTAAGTGGCGCGCCTGTATCTCCTTCAACACAGCAAGCTCCTTTACAAGCATTTAGGTCGCAAACAAACTTTTGATTGAAAATCTCGGTAGAAACAATTTTGTCTTCAATTTCAACTAGCATGATAACACACGAGCAATTTTGTTTAAACAATTCGATAAATAAACGAGAGTAAAAATACTCTAATTTCTCTTATTTTTTCAAAGCTTTTCAAATAGATCCTTTATAAAATCTAATTCAGCAGTACGTAATACCTCACCAAATTCAAGAACATACCACGGAAAAGCTTATTGTCTTTAAATTGTTTAGCCCAAATTATACATTAAAAAATCTATTTTGGTTTTAAACTGCTTCAAAATAAAGGAGATACACCTATGTTTTCGATTTCTCCAAAATGTTCATATTTCTGGTTTAAAACATGAATAGCGCCCTATGTAATATAACTTTATGCATTTATTATGAGAATTATGTGATTTTAACTCAAATTACTATGAAATATTTAACGCTTTTTGAAAATGTGAATTGTTAAACTTTAAGAATTTGAATAAAAAAGGGGTAAGCTACTCTTATCGCACCGCTACAACCTCATACCTTTGCTACGTTCCCGTCCTGGAGGATTAAGAGGGAGCTGGTCGTAAAAGACTTACCCCAGTACAAAGTTAATCAAATATTCAATTTTCGATTAACAATTTTATCGAATTAATTTTCAATAATCGCTTGATTCATTAAGGAAATCATCGCCAGAGTAACGATGAAAAGTTGGGTAGCCGTTTCTTCATCTAAGGTTGTTCCGTCGTTATCTTCAGTAGAGACCTCCATTGCCATGAATTGTGCTAAATAGGGTTGGTCGCAAAACGACTCGATGATTTCCTCGTCTTCTTCTTCGAAATATTGGTCGAGCATATCAAAATACGGATCTTCCAATTCGTCGATGTCTTCCTCTGCAACCGCTCGGACTTGAATTCCTTCTTGCTCGAAACAAGCACAAATCAAACAGAAATAATAAATTAGCAAGCCTTCAAGTTTATCGTTATTATACTCTGCCGGTGCCGACATGACGTAATTCAAAAGTGATTGCTGAGCTTTCGCGTATTTTGTTGAAATTTCTTCCAATTGTTGGTCGTCAAGATTGTCAACGATTTCAATCGCTTTTTCAATGGCTGCCAAACTTACTTGTTTCATTTGATTTTTTTAGGATTGTAAAGTTAAGGAACTTATTTAATTCTTCCTTTTTTTTGGGTTCCGGCCGACTATCATTTTTTAAATGAAGTGTATTTATTTCCTAACTTTATCAACTGGAGTAATGTTCATTTATGTTTTTTATTCTTTCCAAAATTCTTGCATTCCTAATCTCTCCATTTTTATGGTTTTTGACGAGCATGTTTCTGTATTTTTTTCTGAAAAATGAAAAATGGAAAAAGCGCTTTAAATATTTTACCATATTCATTTTAGTTTTTTTTACGAGTGGATTTCCGCTTGGGTTTTTAATGAGAAATTGGGAGGTGCCTGGAAAAAAAATAGAGCAAATGCATCAGTATGATATTGGGATTGTATTGACAGGTATGTTTGAATACAATCGCGATCTGAATGTTCTTTCCGTTCGTCGCGGTGCGGATCGAATTTGGCAAGCCATCTCTCTTTATAAGGCAAAAAAAATCAAGAAAATTTTAATTAGTGGCGATAGCGGTTTTGTAATTCGAAAAGGACTGCATGAGTCAGATCAAACCAAGGAAATTCTCATTAATTGGGGAATTCCTTCAAAAGATATTATTGTTGAAAACAAGTCGCAAAATACACATGAAAACGCTGTGAAAACAACCAAGGTGCTTAATGAAAAGTTTTCGAATCAGCGCTATTTATTAATTACAAGTTCCTTGCATATGAAGCGCGCATCAGCTTGTTTTCGAAGGGAAGGGTTGAAATTTGCTATTTTCACTACTGATCATTATACGAGGAAAACAAAGGTGGAATTTACTCCTGATATATTGCTTCCGAGTGTTAACTCTTTCGTAGTTTGGGAAGCATATCTAAAAGAAGTTGTGGGTTATACAGTATACTCATTCCAGGGATATTTATGATTGAATCAGAAAAAATTGAATTGAAAGATGGAAATTTGATCTATTTCCCAGAATTTTTTAATGAAATGGAGTCAATTCACTTTTTTACTCAATTGAAAAATGAAATCACATTTGAGCAACATACAGTCAAAATCTTTGGGAAAATTTATGATACACCGAGGTTAGAATCCTTTCATTCGAAAGTCCAAACGACCTACACTTACTCCGGAAATACACTTCCATCAAAGTCGTTTACTGAAACATTACACCTTTTATGTGCTGAGGTAGAAAAGGCAACAAATGCGTTTTTTAATTGTGTTTTAGTTAATTATTATCGTAATGGACAAGACAGTAATGGCTGGCATGCAGATAACGAAAATGAACTTGGGTCGAATCCCAAAATTGCATCTTTGAGTTTCGGTGCTTCCAGAAGATTTGATTTAAAGCATAATTGGGACATCGAAAAATGCTCGATTGATTTAAATAATGGTGACCTTTTGTTTATGGACGAGCGAATTCAAAACTTTTACAAACATCAGATCGCAAAGACAAAACGAGTTCAAATGCCACGTATTAATTTGACTTTTCGTTTTATTCAATAGAATTTGGATGCGTATTTATTTTAGTTCGTTTTAGCAATTCAGTTAACTTTGTTTTCATGGAGCATGAAAAGTATATGCGTCGATGTTTGGAACTTGCTTCTTTAGGAAGTGGAAATGTTGCTCCTAATCCAATGGTGGGTTGCGTTATTGTTTCTGAAAATAGAGTAATTGGTGAAGGATATCATTTGAAATATGGAGGCCCACATGCTGAGGTCAATGCCTTTAATTGTGTTGCTGAACAAGAACTATTGAAAGATTCAACAGTTTATGTTTCCTTAGAACCATGCGCTCATCAAGGTAAGACGCCACCATGCGTGGATCTACTCATTTCAAATCAGGTAAAACGTGTAGTTATTGGTTGTAGAGATTCAAATCTGCTGGTGAGTGGGAAGGGAATTGAAAGATTGAAAAGAGCAGGAATTGAAGTAATAGAGGGTATTCTTGAAACGGAATGCAGAAAATTGAATAAACGTTTTTTCACATTCCACGAACGCAATCGCCCTTATGTAGTTTTGAAATGGGCACAAACATCAGATGGTTACATTGATCGAGCAAGAGAAGATAAAAAAATAGGGATAAATTGGGTATCTTCAGAACTAACAAAAGTGCTCGTTCATAAATGGCGTAGCGAGGAACAAAGTATTTTGGTTGGTAGGAATACGATTATTAATGATAATCCATCTCTTACGGTTCGCGAGTATGATGGAAGAAATCCAATTCGAATTGTAATAGATAGCCAACTTCAAATTAGTGGAGATTTAAATATTTATTCGGACGAGGCTCCTACTCTTGTTTTCAATCGTTTGAAGAATGAGAAGAAAGAAAATGTGGAATGGATTAAAATTCCTGAAACAAGCACCTCCAAAATTCTTGAAGAATTATACAAAAGAGGAATAACATCTGTATTTGTTGAGGGAGGAAGTCGTACGCTCCAATATTTTATTATTGACAATGTTTGGGATGAAGCACGAGTTATTGTGGGAAATACAAAATTCTACGAGGGCATGAAAGCACCTATAATCAATAAAATTCCTTCAGATACCTTTGAATTTGGAGAGGATCGGGTTTATTTATATCATAGAAAATGACAGAATTAATATTAGCCATTCTCTTTTCAAGTATCATTTTTGCTATTTTCAAATTATTTGTTCGGTTTCAAATTGACACCTTTCAAGCAATTGTTTTTAATTATTTCACCGCTGCCGTTTGTGGATTCGGTCTCTATTGGAGAACCTGGGAATCTAATAATCTCATAGAACTAACTTGGATCCCATTTGCCCTTATTAGCGGATTTTTGTTTATTTCCTTGTTTATTATTCTTGGCTTTAGTGCACAACGAAATGGCGTTGCTATAACATCTGTTGCGACAAAAATGAGCATGGCATCTGGAATACTTGGAATGATTTTTCTTTATAACGAACCAGTGGGATATTTAAAAATTATAGGAATTATTTTGGCTTTTATCGGAGTAATTGCTGTTTCTTGGACCAAAAAAGATTCAGAAAAAGGACAAAGCGCTTGGTGGATGTTACTAATACTCTTTTTTGGTAGTGGAATGCTGGATATCGTTCTCAATTATTCCCAAAAGTATGCCTTGGGAACTCTAACGCCATCGTTGTTTTCTGCATTTGGCTTGGCAACAGCTGGAGTTATAGGTTCTTTGATCTTGATTTTTCAGTTATTTCAAGGAAAAACAAAGTTTGAGTATAAAAATGTAATTGCAGGAATTGTTTTAGGAATACCAAATTACTTTTCAATCTATTTGCTCATAAGTTCTTATCAATCAACTGGATGGAAAGATTCAACAGTATTATCAATAATTAATGTATCTGTTGTATTAATGTCCACGATGATTGGGTTATTATTCTTCCAAGAGAAAATAAATCGTTTAAAGTTAATAGGATTAATCAGCTCTATTTCGGCAATCGCGTTGTTGTATCTTGGTGATAATTAACTACCTAATAACTACCTAAAAATCAATGCTTGTGCCCATCGTGATCATGTCCATCATGGTTGTGCCCGTCGTGATTATGCTCATCTTTTTTAACATCTGAAGCTGGAGTCAAATCCATAATTTCAATATCAAAGACCAAATCAGAATAAGGTGGGATGGCTCCGGGACGTCCATTTTTACCATAGGCTTGAAAATACGGAATGAAAAGCTTTGCTTTACCTCCTTTTCCGATTAAACCTATTCCTTCTTCAAATCCAGGAATCATTCGTTGTTCTTGGTAGGTGAAATCCATCGGTTGATTGCGATCGCGTGAAGAATCAAATTTTTTGCCATCCGCACGAAATGTTCCAATGTAATGAACTGATAATTTCGCTCCTTTCGCTCCTTTTGGCTTTTTCCCCTTCTTTTCAATCACATAAACCAAACCACTTTTAGATAGCTTTGCTTTGCGATATTGCTCTTTCACTTCCTTGTACATGAATTCTTTGTATTCATCCTCCGACATCGCTGAAATTTTCGCAAAAGCTTCATTTTTCTTGTCATCTTCCGCCTTCAAAGGACGATAAACCTTTTCAAATTCGTTGGAAGCATTCCAGTTTAAAGCTTCATTTCCAATACGAATGATGGTAACACTTTCCATTTTATTACCTTGTTCAATTGCATCAACTACAATTTGTCCTGACACAACGTGACCAAAAACGGTATGTTTACCATCTAACCAAGGCGTTGCTTTGTGCGTAATGAAAAATTGACTACCATTCGTTGCAGGCCCGCTATTTGCCATGGATAAAATTCCCGGTTTATCGTGTTTCAAATCAGCGACAATCTCATCGTAAAACTTATACCCTGGATCTCCACTCCCGTTTCCAAGCGGACAGCCACCTTGAATCATGAAATCCTTGATTACACGGTGAAAAGTTAAACCATCGTAATAAGGTTTATTGAAGGTTTTGTCATTCATTTTGAAATTACCTTCTGCCAGACCAACAAAATTGGCTACCGTCATAGGCGTTTTTTTGTATTCTAATTCACATACAATTTCCCCTTTTGTTGTTGTGAATTTGGCGTATAAACCTTCTTTCAAATCAGATTGACCAATTAGAGAAGTAATAGAGATTAGAGTTAAGAATGAAAAAACTAGTTTCATGATTTTAGATTAGTTAAATTTATTTTTCAATTGAAAGTAATTCCACTTCAAAGACTAGTGGCATATATGGTTTGATGATACTTCCCGGCTGAGGGTTCGCTCCATAAGCCAATTCTTGAGGAATAAAAAACTTGAATTTCGAACCTACAGGCATCAATTGAAGGCCTTCTGTCCAACCTTTTATTACACCATTTAAAGGAAACGAGGCTGGTTGTCCGCGATCAACTGAACTGTCAAATACACGTCCATCAGGTGTTGTGCCATGATAATGAACTTTTACTTTAGAGGTTGCTACCGGTTTTTCACCCGTTCCCATTTTCATAACTTCATATTGCAAACCACTTGCAGTAACTTTCACTTTTGGATTTTTCTTGTTTTCCTCTAAGAACTTCAGTCCATCCGCCTTGGCAGCTGCACCTTCTTTTTCTGATTTTTCTTGAAAATAAGCATTAACCTGGCCTTGATCGGTGAGGGCAGAAATTTTTCCGTCAAGCATATCTCGTAATCCTTGAATGAGCAATTCTTTGTTGGCCTCAGGCATCTGCCGAACAATATTTGTTCCGATGTTTGTTCCAATTAGATAGGAAACGGAATCTACTTTGGTGTTTAACTGTGCTTGGCTTATTTGAGCTATTGATATCAAAGCTACTGAAAGAAGGATTTTTTTCATTTTTTTATTTATTTTGATTTACTGAGACTGTTAGAATTTTGGACATTAGGACTACAAGACTTTTGGCACATTCATATTAACTCTTAACTATTATTCTAAATTTTACGTTCGCAATTCTACATTTTAAATTCTACATTCAGTATTCTAAATTCGCAATTAACCTAATTTCTTGTATCAATTCCCCAAAGCATTTTATTTCGAATGGTATCGAGGAAATTATTGTCTTCAAATTTAATGACATTAATCATAAATTCAGCTTTCGTTATTACAACATTTTCTCCTTGTCTGATACTTTTTGAATTTCCATCAAGACTCAATAAATAGGAACGGTCACGACCTTCAACTGAAAGTGATATAGGTAAATGGTCTGGAACGACCATTGGACGAACGTTCAAATTATGCGCCGCGACCGGGGTTAAAATATGAACTTGACAGCCAGGTGTGATGATTGGTCCACCACAACTTAAATTATAAGCAGTTGACCCTGTTGGAGTTGAAACGATTAATCCATCAGCCCAATACGAATTTAAATATTTGTTGTCAAGGGAAGCATGAACCGTAATCATGGATGAAGTGTCTTTTTTATGGAGAGTCAATTCATTCAAAGCAAAATTGTCTTCACCAAATAAATCTTCTTCTGTGTTTACACGGAGCAAAGATCTTTTTTGAAACTCATAGTTTTTATCACGAACTTGATTCAAGGTATTGTGAATTTGTTCTTTTGAAATATTGGCAAGAAAACCCAGTCTACCTGTGTTTATACCCATAATTGGGACACCTGAATTTCGAATGTAACTCACAGTTTTCAGAAATGTCCCATCCCCTCCCATGCTAATTGCTAGGTCAATTCCTGAAGTAAAGTCTTGATATTTATTGAAAACGTCGAACTTATCTGAAATTCCAATTTTGTTGATTAAAATTTGTTTTAGTTCTTCTTCTAAAACAACTTCCCAATCATAATCTTCCAATATTTTTAATACCTCAACAAAGTAAGGTGAAGTTTGCTTATTAACTCTTTTTCCGTAAATGGCAACGCGCATGATTAAAATTTGAGGAAATTCATTAGAGCATCATAACGATTCTGAATGTCGTAATCGTTTATTCCTGTTTGATAGGCATCTTTGATTAAATAGTCGTAACGCTCAAATGTTCTGATTATGTTACTTACATCCAGTTGATTTATTTTCAAGGTCACATCCAATTTAGTGGATTCGCTATCAGAAATAATATAAGAGCTTAAAATACGTGCATTATTACCTTCAACGATTTGTGCAATTTGCGCCATCGAGTAATCAACAGTATTGACTTCCAAAACAATTATTGCTCCTGGTTCTTTGATGCTGCCTGTTTTAGCAAGCTGGGTCATGAGTTCGTAAACACTCGTACAACCCAAATAATTTTCTTTATCGTCTAAAATTGGTAACACACTCAATTTATCGTCAGACATTTTGGCAAGAACGTCATAAATATGGCGATTAGCCAAAACATAAGGTCTTGGGAGGTGTGTGAATAAACCGTCAAGAGTCGCATTCAAATCCAAATGATCTAAAATATCAGACTCAGAGACAACCCCGACAAAATTTCCGTTTTTAAGCACTGGTAAATGAGAAACTTTGAATTCATCCATCCAATTGATGGCTTTTTCACCCGTATCCGTGTGGATTAGTGGTGGAATTTCTTCTGTAATCAAGTCAATTGCTCTCATATTGGCTGCCAAAATACTAATTTCATTTCAGAGTTAGTAAATTTGACGTCAAATATTATACCATGACCAAATTAAGTGTAAACATCAATAAGGTTGCTACCATTCGTAATGCGAGGGGAGGAAATGTTCCGGATGTTGTGCAGTTTGCTATTGATTGTGAGCGATTTGGAGCAGATGGCATCACTGTACATCCTCGACCGGATGAGCGACATATTACAACAAAAGATGTTTACGAACTCAAGCAAGCGGTAACTACGGAATTTAATATTGAAGGATATCCGGACGAGCGTTACCTGAAAATCATTCGAGATTTAAAACCAGAACAAGCGACTTTAGTGCCGGATCCTCCTGGTGTTTTAACTTCGAACGCTGGTTGGGACACAAAAAATTATTATGATTTTCTTAAAGGTATTTGCGATGAAATTCATTCACATGGTGTTCGTTCATCCATTTTCATTGAACCAACTATTGAAATGATCGAATACGCCAAAGAAATTGGTGTTCAGCGAATCGAATTTTACACGGGACCATACGCAGAGCATTATTCAGCTGATCGAGAAAAAGCGATTTTCGATTACGCCCATGCTGCTGAGGTTGCTCACAAATTGGGATTAGGAATTAATGCAGGGCATGATTTGAATCAGGAAAATTTAAAATTTTTCAAGTCCAAAATTCCTTTTTTAGCGGAAGTTTCCATTGGTCATGCGATAATTTCGGATGCTTTGTATTTGGGAATTGAAAATACGATTCAGCGCTATAAACTATTGCTGGTTTGATGGTTTGGTTTCGTGCATCACATGCATCACGCGTTGTGGGTAAGGAATTTTAATTTTATACTCTCTAAAAAGACGATCTATTTCAAAACGAATTTCAGATTTATAATTGTTGATGTCCCAACTTTGATCTGCCCAAAAAATTAACTCTAAATCCAACCCGTTGTCTGAAAAATCTGCTAAACGAACCATAATCGGTTCATTTTTATTTACATTCGGATGCGCCAAAGCAGCTTGTTTTAATAAACGTTGAATCAATTCTGTATTCGATCCGTATTCAACAGTAATTTTAATCGTAAAACGTGTTAATTCAGAACCGTGACTCCAGTTTTCAACTTGTTCTTGGGTTAAACGTGTATTTGGAATAATCAAAATATTTCCTTCACGTGTTTGAATTTCGGTGGTTCTTAGATTGATTTTTAGAATTTTAGCGACAATTGTTTCGTTCGATTTAGATCCTGCTTTTGAAACTGGTGTAATTTCAACTACATCTCCAACCCGCAATTTGGCTTCAAAAAGTAAGACAAACCCCGCCACAAAGTCCTTGAACACATCTTGAATTCCAAATCCAATTCCAACAAGAATGGCAGCCGATCCACCAAGTAACAAAGATGTTACGTTCAAAAGTTGAAGACAAAAGAAAATCGAGAATATATAAATGAAATACTTTGCAATTTGCACGTAAATAAACTCGGTAGCTTTATCGTAATTTTTACTTCGCTTGAGTCGTCTTGAAATCAGTAAAGTTGAAAAACTGACAAGAATTCTAGCTCCAAAGAAAACGGATACAATGACTAATAAATCTGAAAAATCAAGCTTGAAATTTGGCAAATCAATGAGTTTTACTTTGAATAAATCCGCAAATGTGATGTATTTATTGTTGAATTTAAAGCTAAGAACAGCAACGTAAATCGCAACAAGATAAACACTTTGACTGATCATTTTGAGCCATGTAACCCTTCGACCTTCAATTGTAATCTTGGCTGATTTGGCATATTTTTTCAATAAACGCAGAAGAATTCTTCTCAAAATAGCCGCAACCAAAAAGATAATCAATATAAAAAAAACATTCCAAAGACAAATTTGAAATGGGCCGATTTTAAAGAGTGTGGTACTAAGCATAATTATTTCAGAATAATTCTTCCAAGTTTTTCAGAAAGAACTTTTTTTACTTTTTCCAACGCCATTTGCTCGGAAAGAACCAAAAGAATCTCCTCATCAGATATTCCCTCAACTTTAAGTGAATTTTTTATTTCATTTAAACGTTCCTCGACTTTGTGATATTTGAAATTATATATGGCGTTCATTACCGTTTGATACAAGTTGTCACTTTCAGATTTTGTGAAAATACTGTGTTGGTGAATCCAGTTGTGACTGAGTTCGATTTCGCGACTCTCTACGTCTGAAACAAATTGAACAATTTCCTGATTTTCAAGCCGCTTAAAATAGGATGAAGAGTACAGTGCATTTTCTTTTATTCCGTCCACGAAAAACTGGAAAATACGCTTAAAAATCCGATTTTTAAATTCTAAATCATCCGTCAAAACTTCATTGATAACCAACTCAATGATACTTGTAGAATTTTCTTTTTGTTCATCGTTAAGAACGATGATTTCGCGGGTTCCAAATCGCAACATCAAACGTATTAATTCCTCTTCGTAAAGGTAATTTTCGTTTTCGAATTTTTCCGTAATTACTGGAGAGTCCGGATGTTGCTTTTCAACTTCAACTTCTTTCAATTCAGGCTCTTGAATCTGTCGAGCAATGCTGTTTCTTCTGAATTTTATGAGTTCATTACTAATGATTGACTCACTTATTTCGAATAGGCGAGCGATTTCTTGAACATAAACAGAGCGTGTGATTTGATCGGGAATCAATGAAACCGATTGAACAATGTCGCGAATTAACTCGGATTTCTTTAATGGATCATTTCCATTTTCTTGCAATAAAATGGAAGATTTGAAGGTAATGAAATCTTGGCGATGTTCTTTGATGTATTGCTCGAGTTCCGTTGAACTGGTTTTCTTTGAAAATGAGTCGGGATCTTCACCATCGGGAAAAAGAACCACTTTTACATTCATTCCTTCTTCCAAAATCAAATCAATTCCTCGAAATGATGCTTTTATTCCTGCTGCATCTCCATCGTACAAAATCGTCAAGTTTTGTGTATATCGCTTAACGAGTTTTACTTGTTCCTTGGTCAAAGAAGTGCCCGAAGATGAAACTACATTTTCAATTCCCGCTTGGTGCATGCTGATAACATCCGTGTAACCTTCACAAAGCAAGCATTCGTCGTATTTTACAATGGCACCTTTCGCGAAAAATAAACCATAAAGTATTTCACTTTTATTGTAAATGATACTCTCAGGAGAGTTGAAGTATTTCGCAATTTTTTTGTCCGTAAAAAGAGTTCTTCCTCCAAATCCTAAGACTCGACCAGTGATACTTTGAATTGGAAACATAACTCGTCCTCTGAAGAAATCGAAATAACGATCATCTTTTGATTTGGTAAGTCCAACCTTCTCCAAATATTCAAGTTTATAACCTTTTTCGATTGCATTTTTAGTGAAATCGTCACTGATATTCAAGCAATAGCCCAATTGAAATTTTTCAACGATGTCTTTTCTGAAACCCCTTTCTTCGAAATAGGTCAAACCAACTGCTTTTCCTTCTTCCGTTTCAAATAAGTTGTGAAAGAAGTGATTTTTAGCAAATTCGTTGATGATAAAAAGACTGTCTCGTTCGTTTTTGTCAGCTATTTCTTCAGCTGTTGGCGCTGTTTCCTCCGGAATTTCGATGTTGTAGCGATTTGCCAACCAACGCAGCGCCTCCGGGTATGAAAAGTGCTCTTTTTCCATCAAAAAACTGACAACGGTTCCTCCTTTTCCTGTGGAAAAACACTTGAAAATTTGTTTTGCAGGTGAAACCATAAACGAAGGTGTTTTTTCATCCGTAAATGGACTCAGACCTTTTAAATTGGAGCCAGCTCTTTTCAATTGCACAAAATCACCAATCACCTCCTCGATTCGAGAGGTTTGCATGATTTGATCGATTGTGTGTGCAGGAATTTTACTCATTCTTGTGGATAACCAAAATCTTTTTCAGAAATCATTTTCCCTTTTGGGTCGTAAGTAGTCCAAACTCCAACAATTTCATCGTTTTTGTATTCACCTCGATAGCGAATAACGCCATTCGGATATTTTACTACTGTGAATCCTTGTTTAATTCCGTGTTCAAATAATGTGAAAGAAAGTTCGGTTCCTTTTTCGGAATAAAAAGACCATTTTCCATCCCGTTTTCCTTTTTTGTCAACCATTCCTTCGAACTTGATTTGTTTTTTACCGGGATACCACTCTATGTATTTTCCATTTTTAACTTCAACTAACTCTTCTTTTTTAATCGCCTCGTGTGAATTATTTTTTTCTGAATCACATGAATAAGTTGCGATAGAAACAATTGCGAATATTGAAAAAACTAAAATTTGTCTCATGTTTATTTATCTCGATTTATCGTGTAATGAACGAGTCCTATAAGGGAATCCTTTGCTGCACTCGTTGGAAGCGGTTCGATTAAATTTATTGCTTTTTGGGCGAATTCATTCATTTTTTGAAAGGCATATTCGATTCCTCCGTTGCTAACTACCATTTTAACCGCCTCTTCAATCTTTTTTGAATTTGTATTGTGATTTTTTACAATGTTCATGAGCTCGGCACGAATTGCTTTGTCAGAGTGATTAATGGTGTAGATTAATGGTAAAGTCATTTTTTGTTCTCGAATATCAATTCCAGTTGGTTTTCCAATATTCCCAGGAGAACCGTAATCGAAAATGTCATCCTTAATTTGAAAAGCCATTCCTACCATTTCTCCGAATTCTTTCAAGCGTTCCCGATGCTCGTGAGCGTTAACACTGATCGCTCCTGCCTCACAACATGTAGAAATTAACGAGGCTGTTTTCTTACGAATGACATCAAAATAAACTTCTTCAGTAATGTCAAGTCGTCTCGCTTTTTCAATTTGCAGCAGTTCGCCCTCGCTCATTTCTCGAACAGCTCCGGCAACGACTCCGAGCAAATCCGTGTTGTTTTTTTCGATGGAAAGAAGCAAAATTCTCGATAGCATATAATCTCCCACTAAAACTGCAATTTTATTTTTCCAAAGTGCGTTTATGGAAAAATACCCCCTTCTTTCGTTTGCATCGTCAACCACATCATCATGAACTAGGGTTGCTGTATGAAGTAATTCGACAAGAGAAGCCGCATCAAAAGTAGTTATGTTCACTTCTCCTAGCAATTTTGCACTAAGAAAGACAAACATTGGCCGCATTTGCTTTCCTTTTCGTTTAACGATATAGTGCGTGACTTTATCGAGCAAAGAAACATCTGATCGCATCGTTTGGCGAAAATGATCCTCGAATTTTGTCATTTCCGCTTCGATTGGCGCGATGATTTCTTTGACGGTCAACATGTAGTAATTTTAAACAAATTATGATAATTATTTTCTTGTTTTGACTTAAATTTACAATCTAAAGCGAATAACGATACAAAGAACACAATTTTTTGCCAATGCAAATGTTATTAAGCTTAAAATATTGCTCTATGAAAAACATGCTGCGATTCATTTTGTTTCTTTTACCTTTTTTGACGTTCGCTCAAAATTCAGTTGCGCCCAAATATTCGAATGAATTTTTATCATTGGGTGTTGGTGCCGATGCTTTTGGGATGGGAAACGCGGTTGTAGCAGGAATTGATAACACAAACTCGATATACTGGAATCCTGCTGGATTAACGCAATGCAGTAAATGGTTAGAAGTTTCTTTTATGCATTCAGAATACTTCGCAGGGATAGCCAAATATGATTTTTTAGGATTTTCTCATGCCATTGATGAAAAAAGCACTTTTGGTTTTGCAGCCATTCGTTTTGGAGTGGATGACATTCCAAATACAACCCAACTTATAGATAACAACGGTAGAATAAATTATGATAACGTTAGTTCATTTACAGCGGGAGATTATGCTTTTTTAACATCTTATGCCAGAAAATTGAAAGTTCCAGGAATGAGTTTAGGTGGAACGGTCAAAGTTGTTTATCGCAAAGTTGGTGATTTTGCAAAATCGTGGGGATTTGGTCTAGATGCTGGTTGGCAATACCATTTGAAGAAAAACTGGAAATTCGGAATTATGGCTAGAGACGTTTCTTCCACTTTTAATGCTTGGGTTTTTGATTTAAACGATGAAACGAAAAATGTTTTTTTAGCCACTGGAAATACCTTGCCTGAAAATGGATTAGAATTGACTCTTCCAAGAATTATTTTGGCTGCCTCTGGAAAATTTGATTTAGGTTCAAAAGGTTTTCAAGCAGGAGGAGAAATTGATTTTGATGTTACAACAGATGGTAGACGAAATGTTTTACTGAAGTCAGGTGTTTTGTCAGTTGATCCGCATGCTGGATTCTTTGTCGGATTCAAAGATTTTGTCAAAATTAGAGGAGGAATTTCAAACATTCAGCAATTTACGAATATGGATGAATCGAAATATTGGGGAATTCAACCGAATTTAGGAATGGGACTCGGATTCAAAGGGTTCTCATTGGATTACGCCTTTACGCGACTTGGCGACGCATCGGCAAATTATTACACGCATATTTTTTCACTTCGATTGAAACTGGATAAACCGCAGAACGCTCAGAAATGATAAAACGAATATTGATTGTGTTTTTTTGCTACATTGGGTTTTTTCTCAATGCTCAGAATTATGGCAATGAATGGATCAATTATGGTCAAAAATATTATGCATTCAATATCGTCCAAACAGGTTTGCATAGAATTGACTACAGTACGCTTGTTTCATCAGGTATTGATGTTCAGCAATTTTCCTCTGCCAACATGCAGGTATTTGGTCGCGAGAAGGAAATCCCTTTGTTAGTTGAAGATGGGGGAGACGGAGCATTCAATAACGGGGATTATTTTCTATTCTATGCGGAACGTAACGATGGTTGGCTGGATTATTCCCTCTATGAGAACTCTTCGTGGATTGGAAATCCCAAATACAGTTTGTATAACGATACAATTCAATTTTTTTTTACTTGGAATAATTCTACAAACAATAAACGCTTTGTTATTGAAAATGACGTTGCTGTTAATTCGTATGCGCCGTCAAATTTTGTTTTATTCGAGCGCTTCGGAAGTTTCAATGAAAAATATAATGAGGGTGAAAAATCTTCCGATGCATCGAGTTCATACTTCATGCAGGGAGAGGGTTGGGGCAAGACACCAGTGAATGGTGCCGGCGGATTTACATGGGATTTTAGTTCTATTCAATTAGACAATCTTTTCCAAGGGTCAAATGCCCCACTAATTGAGTACAATTCGATTGTTGTTGGTAATTCCAATGCCTATTTCGCAAATGGTTTAGGTAATCACCACACCCGACAAACCGTTGGGGCAAGTAATTTTGTTCTAGTTGATAGTATTTTTCAAGGATATAAAAGTATTAAATCTAAGAGTTTATTCCCTTCAAGTGTTTTATCTTCGAATGGTTCAACCAACTTCAAAGTTTCGATTATTGGAGATTTATCTGTAGCTACCGACTTTCAATCAATCAACTTTTGGTCATTTAAATATCCCAGAATTCCGAGTTTCAATAGTTTAAATGCTAATTTATTCGAAATCGAGAATGCTCAAAATCAATCTAAGGTTCGTTTGAATTTAAATTTAACAGAAATTACAAATCCAATTTTAATTTCATTGGGAACAGTTCCACGAAAAATCCCTCTTATCAATTCTGCGGGACAATTTCAATGTTTGATTCCAAACAATTTGGTCAATGAGCCGCAAAAAATGGTTCTTCAGGATTTATCGAGTGTTAATACAATTTCTGCTCTAAAGGCAGTCAATGGAACTGGTACTTTTACAGATTTTGAAGCGATTCCTAATTTAGAAAGTGCATTGATTTTTGCCTATCCCAACAAACTGAAAAATAAAGCACTTTCATACGCAGCCTATCGAAGTTCTGCTGCCGGAGGAAGTCACAACGTAATTTTAGCAAATGTCGATGAACTCTTTCAACAATATGGAGGGGGAATTAATAAACATATCAATGGAATTCGTCGTTTCTCCAAAAATATTTATGATTTATCTTCTGATAAACCGGTTGGACTTTACTTGATAGGTAAAGGAATACGCGAAGCTAATGTTACTTCAACAACCAATTTAGGTCCCGGTTCTAGAACAAATTCATCCGCTTATCAAAATAATTTAGTCCCTTCATTCGGATATCCCTCTTGCGACGTATGTATTACCTCAAATTTTGAAGGTCAAGACAAGTTTACGCCGTTGATTCCGACAGGAAGAATTTCTGCTCAAACGGAGGACGAATTGCAGACTTACCTTAATAAAGTCATTGAATACGAAGCTCAGCAGAATCAGTCATCTTTATACTCAACGGAGTCAAAAGATTGGCAAAAGCATATTCTTCATTTTTCAGGTGGTTCAAACGCTTCGGAGCAAACTAGTTTTCAAGCAATTTTAAATTCAATGGGGTCAATAGCAGAAAGCAGTTATTTCGCCGGAGACGTAACACTGGTAGCAAAGCAAAATTTGGATCCAATTACTCCAACAGAATTACAAGTCATCAAAGAGCGCATTAGTGATGGAGTAAGTATTATGAACTTTTTCGGTCATTTCACAAATTCAGAAAGTGGTTTCGATATAAATTTGGATGAACCTCAGAATTGGAATAATCAAGGTAAATATCCTATTTTGATCGCAAACTCCTGTTACAACGGAAATATTTTTCATAATGCGAACTCAAATTCTCAATCCTTTGTTTTAACCCCTAACGCAGGAGTAATCGCTTATTTAGGGACAATTGATTACGGATTCACATCTGCTTTAAATTCTTATGGTCAAAATTTCTACAGGCAATTTAGTAAATACAATTACGGCGGAACGATAGGAAGTCATGTGAAAAACGTTTTAGATTCGGTGCTTACAGACAATACAAGCCTAATTACAGAAACTACCTTTTGTCAAATGACTTTGCATGGTGACCCGATGCTAAAAGTTAATTACCACAATAAACCTGAAATTGAATTAACTGATTCCCGCGTGAACTTTGGCCCGTCAAACATTTCATATGCAACCGATTCATTGGAAGTTAACATCACGCTACGAAATTTAGGAAAATCGATTGTCGATACTTTCAATGTTTATGTCACACGCGATTTTCCTGGTTCATCAACTGATTCCACCTATATTCTGACAACAGTTGGATTGGATTATGAAAAACAGCTTCAAATGAAAGTACCATTTTATCCAAGTATTGGTATTGGGTTGAATAAATTTCGAGTTGAGGTTGATGTTCCTTCATTTATTGATGAGCAATATGATGAGCTGACCAATAATCAACTTGTCAAGTCTTTTTTCATTAATATTGACGGAATAGAGCCTGTATTGCCTGAAAATTTTGCAGTTGTTCCTCGCGATAGTGTCTCCCTTTTTGCATCTACAATTAATCCTTTGGCGAGCTTTAATTCGTATCGTTTTGAAATTGATACGATCTCGTCTTTTTCATCCCCATTTGCAAGATATTCTTTAGTTTCCGGGAATGGTGGAATCAAATCGGTGAATCCTTCACAATGGAAACTGATTGGTAATAATTCAAACGCACCGCTCTTACTAGAGGATAGTGTTGTTTACTATTGGCGTGTTGCATTGGTAGAAAATAATCCAATATGGAAAAATCGTTCGTTTCAATACATTTCAGGGAAAAGTGGTTGGGGACAAGCCGATTTTGATCAGTTTACGGCGAATCAATTCATCGGAATTAACTTAAACCAATCTAATGAACTGCGACAGTTTGAACCGATAGAGGCAGAAATATCTTGCTTGGTTAAAGGAACAACTCAAGAACCACAAATTCTCGAGAATGCTTGGTATCTCAATGGTTTTCAGCAGGAATATGGAATTTGCACCTTTACGCCAAAATTACATGTGGCTATTATTGATCGGGCAACACTTGAGCCTTGGGAGACGCGCTATTTACAAACGAATTCTAATCCCGATAACAACTTTGGCAACATGAACGACAATGGTGGATGCCGAAGTCGACCTGAGCGATATTTTCTTTTTAACCAGAATAACCCAGCTCAAATGAATTCATTTCAAAATTTAGTTGAAAACATTGTTCCAAATGGCAATTATATTTTGATTTACTCACCAATGACAACACGTTATGATTGGTGGCAAAATTTAAATTCGGGAATTGTTGAAACTTTTCAAGGGATGGGTTCTGATAGCATGACTTACTCTCGTCCAAATCGACCTTTTATTTTCTTAACTCGAAAAGGAGACCCAAGTTTTGTAGTCGAAATATATTCTCAAAACTATGAGGACATTTTTTTGGATACAACGATTTCTGGTCTTCAAGGCTTCGGAAGAGAATCTTCTCCGTTAATTGGCCCATCTTCCGAATGGGAATCAATTTTTTGGAAACACAATTCAATCGATTTAGCGCCAAGTGATACGACCAAGTTGGAAATTCAAACCTTTAATCAATTCGGAGCTTATCAATTTTCAATCGATACGCTTCTAACTTCTGGAGATTCGATTTTGAATCTTCAGAATTTCGTTGATGCAAATTTGTATCCGTTTATCAAGTTGAATGCGAAATACGAAGATAACCAATTTCAAACGCCTTCACAAATGGACTATTGGCATGTCTTATATGCTGGTTTACCTGAAAGTTCGATTGATGCCAACAATGGTTATGTTTGGTTGCCCGGAAACGATACGCTTCAAGAGGGTCAGACTGCCAAGTTTGCTGTCGATATAAAAAATATCAGCGATTTACCAATGGATTCTCTGTTAGTGACGTATTATGTCGTGGATCAAAACCAAGTGAAGCATCCAATTGAATATCCACGTCAAGATTCATTGTTGCCCGGCAGTTCGCTTAAAGATACCATTACGTTCTCAACGAACGGATTGGCAGGTAACAACTGGTTTTATATGGAAGTGAATCCGTATATCGATATGAATCAAACAATTTTAGATCAACCAGAGCTTTCCCACATTAACAATTTGCTCCAATTTCCATTTACGGTAATCGATGAGGATATAAATCCAATACTAGATGTGACGTTTAACGGTAAACACATCATGAACAAAGACATCATTGCACCGACCTCCGAAATAATGATTACATTGAAAGATGAAAATCCGTACTTGGTTATGAATTCGGATGCGGATACCTCTTTATTTGGAATTTATTTAACAGATCCGGATGGAATTCAAAAGAAGATACCGTTTATTAATGGAACTGGAAATACAGTCATGCAATGGATTCCGGCTTCGAATCAGAATAAGAGATTCAAGATAAATTACCCGGCCTATTTTGAAAAATCAGGTGAATATAGTTTATTGGTTCAGGGAACTGATAAATCGGGAAATTTGTCCGGAGATTTGGAGTACAAAATCAATTTTGAGGTCATCCATGAATCGATGATAACGCAAATGATGAATTATCCGAACCCTTTTTCCACAAGTACTCGATTCGTTTTCACGTTAACCGGAGATGAAGTTCCCGATGATTTACAAATTCAAATTATGACCATCAGTGGAAAAGTGGTTCGTGAAATCAATGAAGATGAACTCGGTCCGATTCAAATTGGAAGAAACATTACCGAATTTGCCTGGGATGGAAAAGATGCGTTCGGAGATCCTTTGGCAAATGGGGTTTACCTCTATCGGGTGAAAGCAAAAATTAACGGTCAAGAAATCAAGCGCCTCGAATCAGGGGCTGATGATTATTTTCATAAGGGTCTTGGGAAAATGTATATTATTCGGTAGTTGGATCTGATAATTATAGCAGTTGACAATAGTCGATGCGTATTTTGGATCTTTCAATCCCTTTCTTATATCTCAATATCTCATAGTCCTCAAATCCCAAAACAAAAACAGCTTATCTTTGCAATAAAAAAACGGAAATGCGCAAAATTTTTCAAAGCAGATGGTTTAAAATACCTTTCAATATTCTTCTTTATGGTTTTTCAGCCTATGGTTTTTTTCTTACGATGACTTATTTCGCGATGAAGTTCAAGTTAACGAATGAGTCCGGTTCCATAGATGCAAATAACCGCTACTTTCAAGAAATGCACGACAAATACAATCAATCGTTCAAGGTTGATAGTGTTTCCATGATGAGACACCGTTACGAGGTTTTGAATCGCATTTTGCTCTTGAATGAATATTATCCAAAAAACGCACAATACATTATCGAAGCATATCAAAATTCGAAGGATGAAAAAATCGCCTTACAAATGCTTGACGCAGTTGATTTGAGATTGAAGGAAAATGAAGAATACCAGGATGCACTTGTTGAGTTGAAAGCTTCGCGATTCAAAAGAAAAAAAACGACAGGTCTGAGTGTTTTTGAGTGGATGAACATTGAAGAATGGAAAGCCTTTAGAATCGCAGTTCAAAAAGACAAAAAATGGATCGACTCAGCAGCACATGCTTCAGGTGTAGAAGCACGACTTATAGTTGCTTGTTTGGCCGGAGAGCAAATTCGTCTTTTCAATTCAAAACGTGAGTCATATAAACGTTATATTGGACCATTGAAGGTGTTGGTTCTCGAAAATAATCTGTCCTACGGCGTTACTGGTATAAAGGAAAATACTGCCATAAAAATCGAGCAGTATATGAAAGACTCGAATAGTGTTTTTTATCCTGGAAAGAAATTCGCTCATTTACTAGATTACGATACAACCAGCAGTTATTCCAATAACATCAATGGAGACATGAATGCGCGATTGAAACGATTAGTTCAATTCAACAATCATTATTATTCTTATTTGTATGCAGCGCTTTTTGTGAAACAAATCAAAATGCAGTGGCAACGAGCAGGCTATCCAATTGATAATCGACCAGAAATTCTTGCATCATTATTTAATCTTGGTTACAATAAATCTAAGCCAAAGAAAAACCCAAGTGTAGGTGGTTCAGAATATGAGGTTGGTAATTCAAAATACACCTTTGGTTCAATCGCTTTTGAGTTCTATTATTCAGGTGAATTGTCTGATGTTTTTCCTTACGAAAAATCCAGATTTGATTGCTATTGATCTACCTTCCTATGCTCAAACAATGAGGAAATTATCACGTTTTCATTCTTAATTTTTAATTTTAGTGTAACCAATTCAGAAAATTACATTCTGTAATCTTCAAAAATTTATTTATGGCAGAAAAAACACACATTCAATGCCCAAAATGTGGCACAGACATTAATGTCAACGACATTCTTTCGCACCAGTTGGAGGAGGAAATAAAGTCACGATATCAAAATGAACTTTTAGCTGAACAGCAAAAAGTAATGGAACAACTTGAAGGTTTTCAAAAAGAAAAAGAGGAGTTTGAATTAAAAAAGAAGCGAGAAAATGAACTTTTTCAGGAGAAATTGGATCAAAAAATCAAAGAAGAACGAAAACTGATAGAGGATAAAATCAAACATCAAATTACCGAAGAGCAAGCTGCCCAATTTCAGCAATTGCAGGAGGAACTGAATGAAAAAACCAAGAAAATAAGTGAACTGAACCTAGCGAAGGCTGAAATCGAAAAGTTAAAACGAGAAAAAGAAGAGGCTAAATCCCTTGCTGAATTGGAAGCGCAGAAAAAACTGAATGAGGTTTTATCTGAAGAGAAACAAAAAATTAAACGTGCCGCAGAAGAGGAAAATGAATTGAAAATTAAGGAACTTCAGAAAAAACTTGACGATCAGAAGCAATTGACGGAGGAAATGAAGCGTAAGCAAGAACAAGGTTCGATGCAATTGCAAGGAGAGGTGCAGGAATTAGCAATTGAGGATTGGCTCGAAACGCAATTTCCACTTGATACAATTGAAGAAATAAAAAAAGGAGTTCGCGGTGGCGATTGCATTCAAATAGTCAATACTCGTGAAAATCAAAATTGTGGTAAAATCTATTACGAAAGTAAGCGAACCAAAGATTTTTCAGCAGGCTGGATACAAAAATTAAAAGCAGATATGCGCGAAAAGGATGCAGATATTGGGGTGATTGTTACGGAGGTAATGCCCGCTGGAATGGATCGTATGGGAATGAAGGATGGAATTTATGTCTGTACCTATGAAGAGTTCAAGGCATTGAGTGGCGTATTAAGAGAAACAGTTATTCAAGTTAACAATGCTTTGGGTTCGCAAGTGAATAAAGGTGATAAAATGCAAATGCTTTACGATTACCTTACTAGCAATGGTTTCCGAATGGCTATAGAAGCAATTGTTGAAGGGTTTTCTGCGATGAAGGCTGGACTCGAAACAGAGAAACGCTCCATGCACCGCATCTGGAAAGAACGTGAAAAGCAAATTGAGAAGGTGATTTACAATACCATTGAAATGCATGCTTCCATTCGTGGAATTGCAGGAAATGCGATTCAGGCCGTTCAAGCGCTAGAATTGCCGGGTGAGGAAAGTGAGGAGGAGGATTAGTTATTAACGAAATAATTACTGGTTGCGAACGATTTAACGAATAATTGCGAGCGATTGAGTGCGAACTTTAAGTTAGCAATTCGCAATTATTAGCTTGAAGTTAGTTGCGAGCTATACGTTAGCAATTCGCAATTTGACGTTAATACAAGAAATTCTACATTTGATCAATGAAAAATTTAATTTACCTCGGCTCCAACAACCGTGAAAGTTTAATCGATTTTGAAATCCCTAACAATTTTAATCAAGAAATT
>JBIIVA010000107.1:0-8305 GCA_044339705.1 Crocinitomicaceae bacterium | reverse complement strand
ACAAGCCAAGTTCCTCTCCATTGAAGGTTATTACCAAGGAACTAATGTAATCGTTTCGAATCCACCACTTTCGGATGGCTATGGCTATTGTGTATATAAGGTAACGGTAAATGGAGATATTTTACCCGCAACTATCCAAATGGCTAATTTTGAGATCGATTTTGCGCTTTTTCGGTTGAAAAAAGGAGATAAAGTATTCATAGTCTTGGAACATGCTGAAAATTGTGTCCCTCGCTTTATGAACCCACAGGTTTTATTACCCAAAAGTACGTTTGAATGCACGTCGATAGTTTGCGATAATTATGGTCTTTTGAAATGGTCCACAAAAGGCGAAGATGGTGTTTTGGATTTCAAGGTTGAGCAATATCGCTGGGATCGTTGGGTTGAGGTAGGATTTGTAAAAGGTGCGGGAACAAGAGAGAATCACAGTTACACATTTCAGATAACCCCTCACTCTGGAAAAAACACCATTCGAGTTTCTCAAACCGATAACACGGGCACAACACGATCATCCAAACAAGTTAGTTTTAATTCGTCATTGCCAAAAGTAAAAAAGACACCTGCCCGAGTTTCGGACTATGTTTATTTCAAAGCAAACGGGAAAAGCGTAAAAACGAAGTTTGAAATTTACGATGCATATGGAAATCTTCTTAAAACAGGCTTTTCTGACTCTATTGATTGCAAAAACTTAGTAAATGGAATATATTTTATCAATTATGACAATACCTCTGAAAAATTCATACGCTCGGAATAATGATTAAAAAAATAGAACATCTTGGAATTGCGGTAAAGGATTTAAATGCTTCAATTCAGCTCTACGAAACACTTTTTCAAACGGAATGCTACAAAACCGAAACTGTTGAAAGCGAAGGAGTAAAAACTGCTTTTTTTAAAGTAGGGGAGTCAAAAATTGAACTTTTGGAGGCAAGTAATCCAGAATCACCTATTGCTAAGTTTTTAGAAAAAAAAGGCCCAGGATTTCATCATGTTGCATTTGAAACATCTGACATCGATTCTGAGATTCAGCGTTTGATTAATGAAGGTTTCGAATTAATTCATATAACTCCGAAAGACGGTGCTGATAACAAGCGAATCGCGTTTTTGCATCCCAAATCCGTTGATGGATTATTATTGGAATTGTGTCAAGAAAAAAGCGCATAGAATCCTTCTTCAGATTGATAAAAATGTGTTTTAAGTCCGGCTTTTTTTGCTCCTTCAATATGTTGTGGACTATCATCAATAAATAAAGTTTTTTCAGGATTTAAGTTGTTTTCTTCGATAACCCAGAGAAATGTTTCAACATCGGGCTTCCGCTTTCCAATTTCAAAAGATAGATACACTTGTTTGAATAATTCATTAAGCGTAAGATTTGTAACATTATTCCAAATGCGGTAAACGATTGGCATGTGAATTTCATTGGTGTTACTCAATAAAAACGTTTGATGTGTTTCCCGAACTTGCCCAAGTAATTCAATTTTTTTCTCGGGAAAATTTCCCAACATCGCATTCCAAGCACTAACAATTTGGTTTGGAGTAACACCCTTTGGAACAATATCCATCAATTTATTGATAAAATGTTGGCCTGAAATTTCACCTTTTTCGAATGAATCAAAAAGAGATTCTTGTTGTAATTGATTGTAATGTTGCTCGAAGTCTAACACTCCTAAATCCTTAAAAGCGATTGTAGTTGCTTGATAATCAATATCGATCAGGACACCTCCCAAGTCAAAAATGATTGTTTCAAATTGTTTCAGTCTTTCCACATTGGCAAAAGTAGTTCATTGAATTTTATTTAAACGTAATCTAAATAGTGTTTTTATGACAATTCCATGACATTCATTAATTATTCAGAACCGAAATTTGTAGTATCGAATGAAAATTGTGCAGACCGGATTAAACATATTGGCATTCACGCACCGAAATTTAGATGTTAGTAAAATTGGTTTACTGCACATTGATAAATCGGATCAATCTGAACGACTCGGTGATTTGAAATCTAAATTAGATTTAATTGAACTTTGTTTTCTCAGCACCTGCAATCGAGTTGAATTTACTTTTGTTTGTGATTACGAATGGCAAGAGGATCAAACTTTCAATCTTATTTCAACGCTTTATCCAAACTTAAGTGAATCGCAAATTTCTGACTTTTCGAATCATGTTGAGCACTATGCGGCATACGACGCAGTTGATCATGCTTTGGCAGTTGCCTCCTCAATTGATTCAATGATCGTTGGTGAACGAGAAATCATTACACAAGTAAGAACCGCTTTTGAGTTTTGCCGTGAGATTGGATTGACGGGCGATTTGATTCGTATTTTAATGAAACAAGTGATTGAAACAGCAAAGAAAGTGTATACCGAAACGAGTATTGCCTCTAAACCAGTTTCTGTTGTTTCTTTGGCTTATCATCAGCTAAAAAAGTACAATATTCCGCTGGATGCGCGAATTCTATTCATCGGAGCCGGTGTTACAAATACCACGATGGCACGGTTTCTTAAAAAACATGGATTCAAGAATTTTGTGGTTTTCAATCGAACTTATGAAAAAGCACACGCTCTAGCTGAAGAGATTCGTGGAATTCCAATGGCACTTGCAGATTTAAAGAATTACCGAAACGGATTCGACGTCATTTTAACTTGCACAGGAGCAGATAACCACATCATCACCAAAGAAATCTATGAAAGTCTTCTAGTTGGTGAAAAAAATAAAAAGATCGTAATAGACTTGGCTATCCCACAAGATTTAGATCCGCAGATTATTGAAAAACATAAAATTGATTATATCTCCGTTTCTCATTTACAAGTTATTTCCAACCAAAACCTACTTGAACGAACGAAGGAAATCAAGTATGTCGAGGAAATCCTGAGTCAAGGGAATACAGAGTTTTTCTCACTTTTAAGAGAACGAACAGTAGAAAGAGCCATGCGTGAGGTTCCTGAGCAAATAAAATCCATCAAATCGGCTGCTATGAACGAAGTATTTCGAAAAGATATAGAAAACTTAGATCCGCAGTCTCGTGAAGTGTTGGAAAAAGTGATTGGTTACATGGAGAAAAAATACATTAGCGGCCCGATGTTACTCGCAAAAAAAATCATTTTGGAAAATGCCTGATAATCGAATCATTCGAATTGGAACCAGGGGAAGTGACCTCGCCCTTTGGCAAGCCAATTTCGTTAAATCCTCTTTGGAAAAGTTAGGTCAGCAAGTTGAAATTCACATTATCCACACGCAAGGCGATAAAATTCAAGAATTGAGTTTTGACAAATTGGAAGGAAAAGGGTTCTTTACCAAAGAAATCGAACAAGCTTTATTGGAAAAACAAGTTGATCTCGCAGTACATTCCCACAAAGATTTGGAAACAACTTCTCCTGAAGGATTGACAATTGCTGCCGTTTCGGATCGTGAAGACCCATCTGAGTTACTGTTGATTCGAAAGGAATCAGTTGTTGAAAATCAAAAATGGAATTTGAAACAAAATGCGATTATTGGAACTTCTTCTGCTAGGAGAAAATCGCAGATTTTAGCACATAGACCTGATTTGAATATCAAGGATTTACGGGGAAATGTTCCAACCCGAATTAATAAATTAAGAGAAGGGAATTATGACGCCATTCTTTTGGCCAAAGCGGGAGTAAATCGATTGGAATTAGATCTAACAGATTTACATTGTGAAACATTGAATGCAACTGAGTTTATTCCTGCTCCCGCGCAAGGAGTCCTTGGGTTACAAATTAGGAGTGAAGACAACGAATTATCAAATATACTTGCTCATTTGAATCATCAACAAACGCTGTCGAAAATTGAAATTGAACGTGGTGTTTTGAAGAAAATGGAGGGAGGCTGTCAGCTTCCACTTGGAGTTTATTGTGATGGTGAAAAGACACATGTTTCCTATTCAACAAATTCTAGTTTACCTGCTAGTTACTTTATTTTTGAAACCCAAGACAATGATTTGGTTAATGAAATCGTTGGGCACTTAAAATCAATCTAATTGATTAAAAGCATTTTTATTTCAAGAGATTTAACCAGTTGCGGAAGTTTGATTGGTTTTTGCAAACAACATCAATTAGACTTAATAGCTCATTCTCTGATTTCATTTGAGCCAAAAGGCTTTGAAGTTTCAAATTCATTCGACGTCATTTTTTTCAGTAGTATTCGTTCTGCAGCGTTTTTTTTGAGAAAAGAAAAAATAGATGACTCAAAAAAAATTGCTTGCATTGGTCAAGAGACAGCAACAAAAATGCAGAACATAGGGATGAATGTTGATTTCATTGGAATGAATTCAGGAAATCCTTCTGAAGTATCGCTTGAATTTAAAAATTGGCTTGGAAAACGCAACGTTTTGATTCCTCATTCTTCCGAGAGTTTATTTTCCATTACGGAATTCTTAAACCCCGATCAAGTTAATTTGGTTGAGGTTTATAAAACAGTTTTGGAACCGACAATTATTCCCATTTGTGATTGCCATGTTTTTACGAGTCCTTCGAATGTTCGGGCATACCTTTTAGCGAATGATTTATCAAGTTTAAAAAATGTCATTGCTTGGGGCAAAAGCACAGAGAAGGAATTGCTATTAAAAAAAATTCCCGTCATGAAAATGCTTCAGACGGGAACATTGATTGAATTAGAAAGTTATCTAACTTCGATTATTTGATTTTGAAATAAGCTTTTGCTTGAGCGTCATTTGGATCTAAGTCTAAAACGATTTGCCAATATTGTTTCGCTTTTTCTGGGTTTTTAGCTGCTGAATTGACATAGTAATCGCCACAGTACTTAGCAGATTCCATAACCATTTTCTTGTTTGAGTTTGATCCGCGCTCCTCTGGTTTTACCAATTCTAGTACTTTCTCGTAAGAAGATTGTGCTAACCATTTTTCGTTGTTTAAATCTTGTTGCAATAATGTTCTAGCTTTCCACCAAAAACCTGGGGCATATGTTGGAGAAAGTTTAATTACATGAGAGAAAGCCGTATCTGCTAAAACATAATTCTTTGGTCCAAAATAGAATGCTTTACCTAAATCAAATTCCTCAGCAGGAGAGAGTGTTGCAGATTGACTTTTAAAGGTGTAATATTCAATTGCTTTGTCATATTTTTTCGATTTGAAATACATTTTGGCGATATCTCCTGAAAGTTCTTTGGCTAAATCTGGATTCATTTTCGATGCTTTTTCAAATTCAATAATTGCCAAAGAATCAGAACCAGTTTTACTGTATAGAATACCTTTATTTTTTATGTCCAGCCATTGAACCTTTTCCGCAGGCGCAGCGGCAAAGAAACGATCTAAAGCGGCCAATCCTTTTTTGAATCCTTCAGGATCTGTTGAACACTCAACATATGAATATCCTAACATACGATCGGTGTAGAAGTTCGAAAAACCATTCGCGTTCAAGTTGTTAATTTCTTCTATCGCTTCACAATATTGTTTTCCTAAAAACATTGCTGTTGCATAGCGGTATCGAGCTTCAATGGTATTGTTCAACTTTAAATATTTCTTCCAGTTTTCAATCGCTTTTTTCGGTTGATTGAATCGCATGTTTAATTCTGCGTTTTCGCGATACGCTGGAGCATAAGTTGAGTCTACTTGTTTCGCGTCGTTATATTTCTTTTGTGCTTCGTCGGGACTTTGAGCGCGTTGATAAATGATTGCTACACGGACGATACCACGAGGAGATTTCGGATTAATTTCTAACACCTTGTTATAACTTTTAATAGCTGCAGAGGCATTATTAGGGGTTTTCTCATAGAGCGCATCCCCTTGTAATAAATAATTTTCTTCGTTATTTGGATCTTTCAAAATGGCTTCTTCGAGTGTTTTAATTGCTTCATCCAAATTTTTCTTCTCAGATTTTATATAAATTGTAGCGATACCACGTCGCACTTCAGCATTTTTAAGGTTGTCTTTCTTGCCTTTTGTGGCAGTTAACGCTTTTTCAAATTCCAATTTTGCTCCTTCGGTATTTCCATTTAAATACAAAACACAGCCATTTCCGACAAGAGAAAGTGCACTAATATTGTCCATTTGATATCCTTTAAACCAAATCATTTTTGCTGAATCGATTTCACCCTTGATCATGTAATACTGACCAAAATAGAAGTAATTATCTCCAAAGTTGGGTTCTTTCGCAATTAATGAGTTAAAATCATTTAATGCATCTGAATAACGCTCGTTGTCAGTTTTACGAATGGCATCTTTTAGTGTCTGTCCAAATGTGACAAATGCTGTAAGAATAAATAAGGCTGTTAGTTTCATTTTATTTGTTTTTAAATCTCTTTTACAATTCTCTTGCCAAAATTAAAACTTGATTCTGTTTTGACAATGAAATGTACTTTTTATTTTGCTGAGGCACCAAAAATTATCTTTAACAATGGGTTGCTTAAAAAAGTCAGAAATGGATTAGATTCAAGGCGTATTTCACAAAAGCGTATTTGAAAATGCTAACAATTTGACTCAACTAAGAAGATAATTCTTTGCTCGCTATCGAACAAAATAATTTGAAAAATAAAGATTTAAAACTTAGGTCAAAAAATTTCCAAGAAAAGTCTTATTTGATTTTGATAAAATAATCCAGGTTAAAAGGAGCCTCAACACTCGGGTCAAAGTCCATTCCGATAATTTTGCCTTCCGTTCTTCGATTGATTTGATTTAACCTTTCAAATTCTTTTGGGTTGGAAATCTTAAAACCATCAATATAAGCCTCTGTTAATATAACTTCTTTTCCATTCGTTGAATCTTTCAATTTAGCAGGGTCAAGTTCACCTTTACCAACAGGAATAAGCCTTCTACCATCAATTCCCTTTTCGCGCACCAAATAAGTGAACACTGCTCTAGCTCTGTTTTGAGACAAAATGAGATTCGCTTTTTCATTTCCACGTGCATCCGTGTGAGATAATAGTTCAAGCCTCATGGTAGGATATTCATTCAATAATTGTGCAACTAGATTAAGCGAATCAAAGGAATTAATTGATTCATCGTTAACGAATTTCCATGAGTTGACGGCATACCTTACTTCGGGCAGTCGCAGGACTTTTTTGATTTCCGGTTGAGGTTCACTTAAAGTTATTTTAGCATTCGCTTTTTGACCGATGGAATCTGTAACTGTGACTTCGTAAGTTCCTTTTTTTAATTGAGCAAGATCTTCTGTTTTCATGCCATTGCTCCATTCGTATTTATATGGGGCCACTCCTGTTTGAATAATTACGTCTACTTTACCATCATTCCCCTGAAATGTTGAAACGTTCGTGCCAGAAAGTGCTATTTCTAATTTTGGTGGAAACAAAACGGTAGATTTAAAAATATCCGCATTGTCTTTTCCTCGATTGCTCGACCAGTAAACAGTATTACCAAGTTTAAATAAATAGGCGTCGAATCCCTCGGAATTAATTTTATTACCTAGGTTAATAGGTTTTGACCAGTCCCCTGTGTTTTTATTTAGTGTCGAGTAAAAAATATCGCAGCCACCTAATCCACCCAAACCATTGCTTGCGAAAAATAAGGTGTCGCCGCCATCAGTTAAAAATGGGGAAATTTCATAGCCTGCTGAATTTATTTCTTTTGATAAATGTTTAAGTTCCGCTGTTTCTAAATTTAAAATGTAAAGATCTTCCATTCCATAACTATCAGCCATTTTCAGTGAAAGCACCATAGAATTATGATCTTTAGAAATGAAAAAGCCCATCTCTTGATTAGTCAAGTCAAGGCTTCCTGTTTCGAAGTTAACTATGGAAGGGGCTGACCATTTCTCGTGTGGCGGGAGATTTTCATCGCTGATATTTGACACTTTAATAGCTGGTAAAGTCTGTTTTTTATCACTATACAGAACATATGCTTGATTATTCGAAATTCCACCAAGCGCATTGTGGTTTTCATTGTTTAACTTTCGAATATTTTTCGCGGAAGACCATCCATTTTCATTTTCAACCGAAACCCAAATATCTTGGTCATTTTTACCACCAACATTTTTTTCATCAAAGGTTCTCACGAAATACAAATCATTTGAATTTCTATTTCTAACCAATACCGGCGTTGTTTCTTCTGCGCTAGAATTTATAATTTCTGGCAGCCTGACGGGATCTGAAAATCCCCAAAATTGCCCAAAACTGATGTTAACCGACAAAAGACATAAAACTAACATCGTGAATTTTGACCTAGAACGCATAACCTAAAATTAATTCATGCCCCCCCGAACTAAATAAATTAAGTCGGTTCGTAATGATATCATAAGAATAACCCAATTTCAGCCCCTTACCCAGTTGCATGCCAGCTAGAATTCCAATTGCGGATGAATGTCTATAATTCAACCCCCA
>JBIIVA010000106.1:0-8362 GCA_044339705.1 Crocinitomicaceae bacterium | reverse complement strand
ACCCTGCAGGATTTATGCTTGTAGCAGCTATGAACCCGTGTCCATGTGGCTATTTCAACCATCCCGAAAAAGATTGCGTTTGTCCACCAGGAACTGTTCAACGATACTTGAATAAAATCTCTGGCCCCTTATTAGATCGAATCGATATTCACATTGAAGTAACTCCGGTTTCATTTGAAGAATTAACAAATTCAGTTCCATCCGAGGGAAGTATCGAAATTCGAAAGCGCGTTGAATCTGCAAGAAACATTCAAAAAACAAGGTATAAAAATAGAATTGGCATGCACTGCAATGCGCAAATGACCAAGAACGAGTTTGATCAACATTGTAAATTGGACGAATCAGGAAATCAAATTTTAAAAAAAGCAATGGATACTATGGGATTATCGGCAAGAGCCTATGACCGTATATTAAAAGTCGCAAGAACCATTGCAGATTTGGAAGAATCACAAACAATTGAAGCTCAACATTTAGCAGAAGCCATTCAATATCGAAGTTTGGATAAAAACAATTGGAGTTTGAATTAAGTTGTTATAATATTGACTAATTTCAAACCAAATTTAAAACACGATGAAAAGACTCCTATTATTAATTTCTTGTTGTTTCAGCATCTCTGTTTTTGCTCAATACCAAATTGGACATACAACCATTACCTTTAATGATCCTGCACGAACGGGTGGATTTGGTTCAGGTGGTGGGGCAGGCAGACAAATTCAAACTGAAATTTATTACCCGGCAAATTCAGCAGGTGATAATGTTGCTGTTGCTTCAGGACAATTCCCTGTAATTACATTTGGTCATGGTTTTGCAATGTCTTGGGACGCTTATACGAATATTTGGCAGCGTTATGTAGCGAGAGGGTTTATTTTAGCTTTTCCAAGAACAGAGGGAGGCTTGATTCCAGGTCCAAGTCATGGTGATTTTGGAATGGATTTAAAACAAGTTTCAGACAAAATGTTAGCACTTAATTCGAGCGGTTCATCGATTTTTAACGGGAAAATTCTTCAAAAAGCAGCCATAATGGGTCACTCGATGGGAGGAGGCGCATCGTTTCTAGCAGCTGCAAATAATGGCAACATTCAAACTGTTATCGGTTTAGCTCCTGCAGAAACAAACCCTTCTGCGATTTCAGCTGCACCAAACGTGAATGTACCGGCCTTAGTTTTTTCAGGAAGTGCCGATGGAGTTACACCGCCTGCAGATCATCATGAGCCAATTTATAATGGTTTGACGAGCACTTGCAAAAGTTTTGTTTCAATAATAGGCGGAGCTCATTGCTATTATGCAAATACAAATTTCAATTGTGATTTTGGTGAAGGAACTTCTTCTCCAAATATTGCACTAACCAGACAAGTACAACAAGATTTAACCTATGCACTTTTAGACCTATGGTTGGATTATATCTTGAAAGGAAATTGCTCTTCATATAATGCTTTTCAAACTGCTTTATCATCAACCACCGGAACTCAAAATCAAACGATTTGTCCTAGTGTTTCTCCTGTTTCTATCTCTGCATCAAATGCAACATTGACAGCAAATTCAACTGGAAACGTTCTAACTTACCAATGGTATTTCAATGGCGCGGTAATCAGCGGAGCAACGAACCAAACCTATGTCGCAACACAGAATGGAAATTACACTGTTGATGTGACGTATTCTTTTGGTTGTTCTTCGAGCACAGCTTACCCCTATTCAAGCGGTACAACGGGTATTGAATACTTGAAAAACAATTTTTTAATGGTGCCTAATCCGGTAAAAGACTTTTTAAAAATTTCATTTACTATTAAAGGGTTAAAAGAGATTCAGATTTTGGACTTGAATGGAAGAGTTCTGCATACAGATTTATCTGATAAGTCTGAATTTACAATCGATTGTGAATCTTTGTTTACTGGATTATACATACTAGATGTTCGCTGGAATGGGATAAATTATCAAACCAAATTCATCAAAGAATAATTTTCGTAATTTAGGCGCAGCAATGCTCCTTATTTCATGAAAAAATTCTTTACCATCATTTTTGTCGGAATGTTCCTCGGGATTGGATATTCTCAAGAATATACAATACGTGGGTTTGTTTATGACAAATCCAATGGTGAACCAATCAGTGATTTGAAGGTAAAACTGCTTCGAACTGATAGCACTATTGCTGCGCAAGCGATGACCAATCTCAGTGGTTTTTTTGCGATACCGAAACTATTAAAGGCAAAATACATCTTAAAAATTGATGATTTCAAATACGCACTAACTTTTCAAGATATTGAGTTGGTTGATAAAAAGTATATCAATGATGTGCGCTTCGATTTGGCTCCACCCGATAAATCAGTTGAATTGGGAACAATAACAATTACAGCAAAAAAGGAAAAAACCCAAATCGATAATGGCAAAATCACATTAAGTAAAAAAGAATTAGAAAAGATACCGAGTTACGGCGCGGAAAATGACATTTTAGGTGGAATTTCTGTTACACCCGGAGTAATTACCACTGGAGACCAAGGAGGGCAATTGTACGTTCGTGGTGGAACTCCAATTCAAAATAAGATTTTACTTGATGGAATGACTATTTATAGTCCTTTCCACTCAATTGGATTTTTCTCCGTTTTTGAGACAGAACTAGTTAAAAGCATGGATATTTATACCGGAGGATTCGACTCTCGATATGGCGGTAGAATTTCATCAGTTATGGACATCACATATCGTGATGGAAACAAACAAAAGTTTGGAGGCAAAGTATCGGCATCGCCATTTCTTGCAAAATTGGTACTAGAAGGTCCTTTGGGTAAAAAAAATGGAGACAAACCGAGAGCAGGTTCTTATATTTTTTCAGCAAAACATAGCTTGCTCGACTACACTTCAAAGTCCCTATACCCAAAGGTGAATGATGGAAACGGCTTGCCTTTTAATTTTACAGACTTATATGGAAAAATCACTTTTAGTTCAGACGGTGGCTCGAAGTTTAGTGCATTTGCTTTTCACAATCGGGATTCAGTCAATTATGATGTTGCTAATTTGAGTTGGCAAGCATCTGGTGGAGGTGTAAACTTCCTATTAGTCCCAAGTGGTTCCCCAATATTTATTCGAGGTCATGTAAACGGAAGTAATTATCAAACTTCTTTTACAGAAGTGGAACAGCAGCCGCGTTTTTCAAAAATTGGTGGTTTTGACCTAGGTTTTGACTTTTCTTACTTTTTGAAAAACGAGGGAGAAATGAACTATGGTTTCAATTTGAATGGTTTCAATACACAATTTGTGACTTTTAACGAAGCCAAGACAAAAATAGAAGCAGAGAATTTCACCACAGAAATAGGAACCTATTATAATTTTAGAAAAGTTACCAGAAGATGGGTTTTTCAAGTTGGAATTAGAGGGCAATTTTATGCTTCTTTAGCGACATTTTCTCCCGAACCAAGATTAGGACTAAAATATAACGCTTCTGAAAATCTACGATTTAAATTCTCCGGTGGTCGTTACTCTCAAAATTTCACCTCTGCATCTTCAGACAAGGACGTTGTAAATTTATTCAATGGTTTATTATCCGCGCCAACCAATGTTCAAACGGAATTCATCAATGAGTTTAACAATATTAAAAACACAAAAAATGGTCTTCAATATGCATGGCATGCCATTTTAGGGGCAGAATATGACCTCGGAAAGAGTTTAACATTCACTTTGGAAGGTTATTATAAATACTTCTCTCAATTGAGTAATATCAATCAAAATAAACTTTATGCGGACATCGCACAATTTGACAATATAGCTGATGTCTTCAAAAAAGATTTCATAATCGAATCTGGCCAATCATTTGGCTTTGACGTATTGGCGAAATATAACAAAGATCGATTATTTCTTTGGGGAGTTTATTCATACGGCTACAACACGAGATGGGATGGTTTCCAAAGTTATTTTCCGGTATTTGACAGAAGACATAATATTAATGTTGTGGCTTCATACATGTTTGGAAGGAAAAAAAATATTGAAGCGAATTTAAGATGGAATCTTGGTTCTGGATTGCCATTTACGCCAACTGCAGGTAACTATCAAGCTGAAACATTTTCAAACGGCTTAACCACAGATTATGTTACGAATAATCCAAGTTCTATTTCAACAATCTTGGGTGGATTTAATTCTGAACGTTTACCCTATTATCATCGATTAGACGTTACAGTGAAAAAACAATTCAACTTTAAGAATAAAGATGTTTTAGAGCTTGTTGCTAGCGTTACGAATGCGTACAATAGAAACAATATTTTTTACGTTAATCGCACTACCTCAAAGAAAATTTATCAGTTTCCAATCCTTCCTAGTTTCGGCTTGAGTTACAAATTTTAAAAAATGGCTAAGATAGCTCCTTTCAAGGCGATAAGACCTGTTCGAGATAAAGTTCATTTAGTTGCTACACGTCCATATTATTCTTACAAAAAAAATGTTTTGAAAGCCAAATTGGAAGACAATCCTTACACTTTTTTGAGAATAATAAACCCGGAATTTAACAGCGAAATTAAAACCAAACCGAATTCAGATGATCGATTTCAACTTGTTCAACAAAAATATTATGAGTTCATCGAGAATGGAATATTGATACAAGATGAAAACCCAAGACTTTACATATACAGGCAAACGCATGGTGGACATTCCTTCACGGGAATAGTTGCAGGTGCAAGTATTGAAGAATATCAAAATGATTTAATTAAAAAACATGAAGCAACGCTTACCTCGAGAGAAGCCATGTTTACAAGATACTTGGATATTGTAGGATTTAACGCTGAGCCTGTATTATTAAGTTATAAAGGAAATCAGCACCTCGAAGAATTGATGAATCAATTTATTTCAATTAGACCAGAATATGAATTTACTACTACAGATCGAATTAAGCATGAATTGTGGGTGCTTTCCGAAAATGATACATTGATTTTGAAAAATGCCTTTGAGGCAATCGACGCTGTTTATATTGCAGATGGCCACCACCGATCAGCTTCATCAGCTCGACTCTATCAAGAGCGTATCAATTCACAAAAAAATATTGACGAAAATAGTAAATCCTTCTTGGCATTTTTCGTGGAAGAAACAAAACTTAAAATTCTAGAATTTAATCGATTAGTGAAAACGCTGAATGGATATTCTCCCGATTCTTTCCTATTTGCGTTAAAAGCCCTTGGTAAAGTTGAAGAAATTTCACGTTCCGAAAAACCTCAACAAGAACATCAAATTCATATCTACTTGAATAATAATTGGTACGAATTTACTTTTGATTCTTATTTGATTAATCAGGATCATCCGGTAAAATCGCTTGACTCGGATTTACTGACGGAATTAATACTAAAACCTTTGCTTGGAATTGACGACTTAAAAACAAGCGATCAAATTGAATTCATTCCCGGAAATGAATCGCTACAATCCATGGAGGAAAAAATTAATGCAGGTAAATTCGAAATCGGTTTTGTTTTATTTCCTGCGAGTATCGAACAAGTAAAACGAGTTGCTGACAATCAAATGAATATGCCTCCAAAATCAACTTGGGTGGAACCGAAATTAAGAAGTGGTTTAACCATTTACAACATTAACGAATGATTACTGAGAAACTTTCACAAATTAAAAAATCAATTCCATCTAATGTTAGTTTAGTCGCGGTTTCCAAAACCAAACCCGTTTCAGATTTGATGATTGCCTATGAAGCGGGGCAACGTCACTTTGGTGAAAACAAAGTTCAAGAAATGTGCGATAAACAAGCGGTGATGCCAACTGATATATGCTGGCACCTCATCGGTCACCTTCAAACTAACAAAGTTAAATACATCGCTCCTTTTGTTTATTTGATTCATGCTGTTGATAGTTTAAAATTGCTTACCGAAATTAACAAACAAGCAAAAAAAAATAATAGGGTTATCCCAATTCTTCTTCAGTTTCATATTGCGCAGGAGGAAACAAAATTTGGATTAAATCGATTTGAAGCCGAGGAAATTTTAAACTCAAATGAATACAAAACATGTCAGAATATTAGAATTATTGGAGTGATGGGAATGGCCTCTTTTGTAGAAGATGATTACCAAATCAGACAAGAATTTAAGGAGTTAAAAGCTCATTTCGATTTTTTAAAAGAACACTTCTTTCAATCTAGTTCAGATTTTTCAGAAATATCTATGGGAATGAGCGGGGACTATCAGCTAGCAATTGAAGAGGGAAGCACCCTTGTTCGAGTGGGTAGTTCCATTTTTGGAAGCAGATAGTTTAATAATCAATTGCTAAAATCTTACAAATATTCCATTTTATTGGTGGTTATCAATTAAAAGGCGTATTTTTACCAAAATTAAAATTTTAATAATGAGTAAAGGAACAGTAAAATTCTTCAATGAGACCAAAGGTTTTGGATTTATCGTTGAGGAAGGCACGAACAAAGAGCACTTTGTACACGTGACAGGATTAATCGACAAAATCAAAGAAAATGATGAAGTCGAGTTCGATCTTCAGGAAGGTCGCAGAGGTTTGAATGCAGTTAATGTAAAAAAAGCATAAATCAATTCATACTTAATTAATCGAAAAAGTTCTGTCTCAAGCAGAACTTTTTTTTTGACAAGATTTTCCCTTTCTTGAAATTAGCTTCTGTTCAATAAGCTGGCTAAAGTAATCAACATCCTATCACTCATAAATATTCTTCAACTTTCGAACGAAAAACCTTAAATTTGAAGGCTTAAATAGTTTCATGCGCGCACTTTATTTAAAAGAAATCAATAGTTTTCTTAGTTCGATAATTGGATACGTTTTTATTGTTATTTATTTGATTGCCTCCGGTTTATTTCATTGGGTGCTTTCATTTAACACCAATTTATTAGAAGGTTCTGAAGCAGATTTGATTCCTTTCTTTAATCTTTCACCCGTCATTTTCTTAATTCTCATTCCAGCAATCACTATGCGCTCAATTGCAGAGGAGAGAAGAACTGGAACGATTGAGTTGCTGTTAACAAGACCTATCTCAGATCTCGGAATGATTCTTGCTAAATATTTTGCAGGCGTAACATTGCTTGTTATAGCGATTTTACCAACCATCGTCTATTACATTTCCATTTATTACTTAGGACAACCGATTGGCACTATTGACTCTGGTGCAACTTTCACCTCCTACATCGGACTTGTTCTTTTGGGATCTGTATTTGTGTCAATTGGCATTTTCGCTTCATCGCTTACAAGTAGTCAAATTGTTGCTTTCATTCTGGCAATGTTTCTTTGCTGGGTATTTTACGATGGGTTTAATCTATTAGGAAACTACAGTCAAATTGGAAACTTGGATTACATCATACAATATATTGGAATTGCTTTTCACTATGACTCAATCAAAAAAGGGGTTATTGATACAAGTGATATCATTTACTTTTTATCAATCATTATAATTTTCATAAGTGCTTCACTAACCGTTGTTAAAACATTAAAAAAGTAAGTATGAAACTTCCGCAATTAAAAACAAAAAACTTATTCAACTGGACCTTATTAAGTTTCATTTTTATAGGTCTTTTACTGATCAATATCATCAGTTCAATTGTCGGGAAGCGAATCGATATGACCAAGGATCACCGTTATTCATTGGCTTCAGGAACATCGCGATTTTTAGAATCAAAAGAAAATATTGAAAACCGAATTAGTCTGCAGATTTATTTAGAAGGAAATCTTCCTGCGGAACTAAAAAGTTTTCAGAACGCACTCAAGGATAAACTTAAGGACTTCAAGTATATCGCTGGTAACCGAATTGAATATGTATTTATTGATCCAAACAATGGATCTAAAGAGGAACAAAAAGAATTAAAAATTCAATTGTATGATCAAGGAAGAGGAATTCTTCCCATGGAGATTATTTACACCAAGGATGGTGAGTCACGTCAGGTAATGCTATGGCCTGGAGCTAAAATGACATATTCAGCAAATGGAATTGTAAAAGAAAACATCGTTCAATTTTTACCTGGAACAAAACCGGGCAATCCATACAACCTAGCCGGAATGACGGAAATGATTGAAATGGGATTAAACAACCTAGAATACAATATCATTTCGAATATGCGCCGTCTAACGCAAACAGAAAAGCAACGGATCGGATTTCTACAAGGACATGACGAACTTACCTATCCTGAAACACAGCGCGCGCGCGCGTTAATTGCACCTTATTTCTCGATTGCAGATATTTCATTAAATGATTCCATTGCGGCGCTTGATGATATCGATGGTCTCGTAATAGCCGATCCAAAAAAACCGTTTTCAGATCGCGATTTATACTTGATTGATCAATTTGTCATGCGCGGTGGAAAACTCATGTGCTTCATGAATACATTGGCAATGGATGAAGATACGTTAATGACACGCGGAACTTGCCACACCACACGAA
>JBIIVA010000014.1:0-29138 GCA_044339705.1 Crocinitomicaceae bacterium | reverse complement strand
GACGCAATTGTTTGAGCGTCAGGTCCAAATTTCGATATTTTACCAAGCAACTTCCAAACTTCATCTTTGACCTTGTTGTAGGTGTGTGAAGTGGTAATGTCAGTGAGATATTCTTTCAATGCACCAACATTTGGGTCAATAGACATGCAATTGTCGTTCAATATGACCAATAAATTGGCGTCCTTTTCAAATCCGGCATGGTTCATTCCTTCGAAGGCTAAACCTGCTGTCATGGCGCCATCACCTATCACTGCGATGTGTTGTTTTTTGGAATCTCCCTTGTAACGGTTGGCTACTGCCATTCCTAAAGCAGCTGATATAGAAGTGGAAGAATGTCCAACACCAAATGTGTCGTATTCGCTCTCCGATCTTTTAGGAAAACCGGAGATACCTCCTTTCAATCTATTCGTATGAAAACGATCCCTTCTTCCCGTTAAAATTTTGTGACCATAAGCTTGATGACCAACATCCCAAACCAATTGATCTTCGGGAGTATTGAAAACATAATGCAAAGCCACTGTTAATTCTACGACACCCAAACTAGCTCCAAAGTGGCTATTTCCAATTTCAGAAATAACATCAACAATATAATCGCGAAGTTCTGTTGAGATTTGCGGCAAATCATCAACATTGAATTTATCACGAAGATCTTTCGGAATTTCAATTTGAGATAAATAAGGTCCTGCTTTATATTGCATATGATAAAGGTTGTTCAAAATTATACCAAACTAGCCAATTTAACATAAATGATTGTAAATAGTTCATTTATTCTGTAAACAATTAACTTTTGATAAGTGCTTTTCTTTCAAGAAAGTATACTATAAATACGAAGAAGGCAATCAGTATATTTTGGACAAGAAAATTAAATAACGAAGATGAGAAATGAACCGAATTACCAACAAAAAACAGCAAAATAGAAACTCCGATGTAAAGCACAAACTTTTTTCGATTGTATGGAATTGGATAAAACCGCTGACCTAGAAAGTAAGATAAAATCATTTGCATCAAGTAAACTACTAAAGTTGCCCAAGCACTTGCTAAATAGCCATACTTCGGAATGAATAATACGTTTATCAATATGGTTGTTAAAGCACCCACGATGGCAATGTAAGCACCAAATTGGGTTTTCCCGCTCAATTTATACCAAACACTTTGATTGTAGTAAATTCCTAAAAACACATTTGCCATCAACAATATTGGAACAACCGACAATCCGGCCCAGTAACTTTCGTTTTGAATGAAATGCTTGAAAATTCCAATATTCAAAGAAACTACTAGAAAAACCAAACAAACAACAGCGATAAACAAGTTCATTACATTCACATAAACTTTATTTCGATCTTCATTTTTCATTTGAGAAAAGAAGAAGGGTTCTGCGGCATAGCGATAGGCCTGAAGAAGAATTGTAACAAGCATTGCTAATTTGTAACAAGCACTGTAAATTCCAACCTGTGCAACGGCTTCATGAAAAGAACTCGGATTTTGAGGGTCGTAAATGATCTGCTTTAATAGTATACGATCCAACGTTTCATTGACAATTCCTGCGAACCCAGCTATAACCAATGGAGCAGCATAAACTAACATGGTTTTTGCCAGTTGCCTATCAAATAAGAATTTAATCCGTCGAAACTGATTGTAAAGTAAGAGCGGTTTAACGATTGAAGCGCAAAGATTTGCACAAAGAATAAACAATACACCTTCTTCAGGTCGCGTTTTATCAAAAAGAACCAACATAAAAATTAAGTTCAAGATAATATTTACGCCAATGGATGTAAACTGAATTCCGGCAAATTGAAATGCCTTTTCATCTGCTCGCAATTTTGCCAAAGGAAGCGCTGTAATAGAATCTACACATACAATGGCGCCTAGTAAAAGAATGTACTCGTTATGACCATCAAGAATAATTAGTCGCTCAATTTCATTATTAAATGTCAATAGAACGGTGAAAAAAACGACACAAACTCCTACTACAATAAAAAAAGCGTTTGAAAAAGGGGCCTCTTTGTCTTTACTTTCCTGAATAAAACGAAAGTAGGCTGTTTCCATTCCAAATGTAAGTAATACAATTAAAAATGCTACCCAAGCATACAGTTCCGACACAACACCATAGTCCGCAGGATCTGCGAAAACATATGTATACAAAGGAACAAGCAGATAATTTAGTAATCTTCCAATAATGGAAGAAAGTCCATAAACAGCAGTCTGACCCAATAAGCGCTTGATGGGGTTGGTCATTTATCCCCTAAAATTAGGTTTTCTTTTTTCTACAAAAGCGGTTGTTCCTTCCTTAAATTCTGATGTCCCAAAACACTTTCCAAATTCCTCAATTTCTCGTTCATAGCCATTTACCCCCATTTCAAACCCGGCATTTACTGCAGCAATTGCAGAACGAATAGCCATTGGTGAATTGGCTAAAATTTTTGTTGCAATCTCTTCGCATTTTGCCAAAAGTTCAGATTGCTCTACTACATAATTTACGAGTCCCCATTGCAGTCCTTCTTCTGCTTTTATCATTCCAGCAGTGAAAATTAACTCATTCGCCTTACCTTTTCCGATAAGCTGGGGTAATCTTTGTGTTCCACCATAACCGGGGATAACTCCCAATGATACCTCAGGCAAACCCATTCGAGCATTAGATGAAGCTACACGAATGTGAGCAGCCATAGCTAATTCTAAACCGCCACCAAGAGCAAAGCCATTAATTGCCGCAATTACGGGAGTTCCTAAATTTTCCAAGAAAGAAAAAAGCGTTTTTTGTCCATTCATTGCCAATTCACCTCCTTGAGAAATTGTGAAATCAGCGAATTCTTTGATATCTGCACCTGCTACAAATGACTTTTCACCACTACCTGTAAGGATTATTACACCTACATTTTTATCCGCGTCAGCTGCTTTTAGGGCCTCGTGAAGCTCTGAAATAGTTTGACTGTTTAATGCATTTAGCTGCGCAGGTCGATTAATGGTTATGAAACGAATTTGACTTTTGTCTTCGATAAGTAAATTGTTAAACATATTCTAAAAATTTGAGGCTAAAGATAATTAGAATGACAAAGTTCAACGAATTTTTAATTGAAAATAATCAGCAGCAAGAATCGACTAGTATTTCTTTGTAATTTTGCAAATCATGTCAGAGGAAGAAATTCTCAAACCTTCAATATTTAGAATTTACTTGGTTTTTACCAAGTTTCGACTATCATTTTTAGTCATTCTTTCCGCTCTTTCAGGTTATTTATTTGCAGGAGGAAATAGCGCCTTTGAAATTTTTTGTCTATTGGTTGGAGGAACTTTAGTCACAGCCGCATCCAATGGCGCTAACCAAATATGGGAACGCGACTTGGATATAATTATGAAACGAACTAAAAATCGGCCACTACCTCAAAAGTGGATGTCGTTGAATGAGGCATATTTCGTTTGTCTGATTTCCTTGATTGTAGGCTCATACCTACTTTATTTAATCAATTTAAAGAGTGCTTTGCTCGGACTTTTAGCCTTTATCACCTATGTATATTGCTACACACCGATGAAACGTGTCAGTCCGTGGGCTGTATTTGTTGGCGCTTTTCCCGGAGCAATCCCGCCATTTTTAGGGGCAATTGCAGCAACCAATCAATTTGGTTTTTTACCTGGTGTTTTATTCTTCGTTCAATTCACTTGGCAATTCCCTCATTTTTGGGCGATAGCTTGGGTATTATATGAAGACTACAAATCGGCGGGATTTTCGTTACTCCCTTCAAAAAGTGGAAAATCGAAGCAATCAGCGTTTCAAATTATGGTCTATTCGTTGGCACTAATTCCTTTCAGTCTTGTTCCTTGGTTATTGGGTTGGACAGGAAACATCACTTTGATTGTTGCATCCATTTTGGGCATTGTTTTCTTTCTTTATTCCTATCGTCTCTTTGCTAGTTGTGAAACTTCGGATGCGCGTAAACTAATGTTCGCTTCGTTTGTTTATCTTCCAATCATACAATTTGTATATGTTTTCGATAGAAATAAAGAAGTTATTAATGAATTAATGAAATAATTTTTAGTTATGAACTACGAAAAAGAACTTAGTCCGGAGGTACGTGAGAAAATGAAAAAGAACCTCGTTTACGTTGGAATTTTTTCAATTGTGATGTTATTTGCTGGATTCACCTCCGCTTACATCGTTATGATGGGAGATTCATTTTGGTTAAAATATCCCATGCCAAGAGGCTTTTGGTTGAGTAGTGCATCCATCGCTTTAAGTAGTTTGACATTCATTTTGGCGATTAAAGCAATCAAAAAGGGCCATCAGAATCAATTGAAAATGTTTATGTCCGCAACGGTTTTGTTCGGCCTTCTTTTCGTTTATTTTCAGTTTAGAGGTTACAATGAATTGGTTTCTCGAGGAATTAATCCGGTTAATAATCACATTTTAGTTACGGACGGTCGTTACGGGGATTATTTTGAAGTTCGTTACAAAGGAAATTTAATTCAAGTTGATGGAAATAAATACTTAATCAAAGGTCGAGTAATGTCGGAAAGTGAATTTTCTGAATACCAGAAATTCATGAAACAATTTGAAAAAATTCAACAAAACAAACCCATTACCCTGAAGAATATCGATCCAAACTTCGAATTGATTTTTCAGTCAGAGCCCGTTTTAATTAAAAACAAACAACTTTTCAAAAATGATTCCACGCAGCTCGATTATTCAGATGAAATTAGATTGAATTATTTGGCGCTGCATGCACGTGACAAACGAGGTGATTTCTTTGTGCGTGGTGAAATGGGAAAAGACTTTCATCTTTATTTTAAAGGAAAAGAACTGCAATACAAAGACCGAAATTTAGTATACAATGGACGCATTTTAGAACCCTATTTGCAAATCAAGGCCATGGAAACTGCAGATACCGCATCTAGTTTTCTATACTTGATTTCGTTTTTGCACATCCTTCACGTGGCTGTCGCGCTGATTTATTTACTTCGTCTCACAATTCATTCATTTTCAGGTAAATTCAGCGCTTCAGAAAACTTATCCTTACGCGTCGGAGGAATATTCTGGCACTTTTTAGGCCTTTTGTGGGCGTATTTATTGTTATTTTTGATTTTTATTCATTAAACTTGCAAAAAAAATCATAAAAATGGCAGGACACGCAGCTCAACTTGATGCCAAAACTCTATGGGGAGGAAAGGAATCTCCGTTTCAAACGAGTTACGGTAAATTAATGATGTGGTTTTTCCTTGTATCAGATGCTTTGACGTTTGGAGGATTACTGGTCGCTTACGGTTTTACACGACACGATTTTCAAGGCGCATGGCCTATTGGAGAGGAAACATTTAACTCGATGCCTTTTTTAGGTCATGGTTATCCACTTCTTTATGTTGCGTTGATGACGTTTATACTAATCGTTTCTTCTGTAACGATGGTATTGGCAGTTGAAGCGGGACACCGCATGGATAAAAAAGGGGTCGTTAAATGGATGATTGCAACTATTATTGGTGGATTTTTCTTCGTTGGTTCGCAGGCTTGGGAGTGGAGTCACTTCATTCACGGTTCTGAATTTGGAAAAATTGAATTAAGCGATGGTTCTCAAGCGATTGTTAAAGGTCACTTTGGTGAGATCAAAAACTTTACGGTGGTTGAAGCCGGAAAACATCACAAGAAAGGTGCTGTTATTACCGAAGATTTAATGCATGAATTTCAACATGCCGCAGAAAAAGGTCATTTAAAAGACGGAATGATAAAGTTGCACGATGGTTCATTGGCAAAAATCAACAAAGAAGCGGATAGCCATATGCAGTTGATAATCAAAAAGGACGGAAAAGATCATAAAGTGGGAGAGGCTCCGATTCACGGAAAAGCGGCTGAAAAATTGTATTATGAATCTTTGTATTCAGGAGAGCCGAATCACGTAATTTACGGTGCAAACTTAAAGCAAAATGAATATGGTCCACAACAATACGGTCAGTTCTTTTTCTTCATCACAGGTTTCCACGGATTTCACGTTTTCTCCGGTGTGATAATCAATATCATTATTTTGTTGGGTGTTATTGCCGGAACGTATCACAAAAGAGGTCACTATGAAATGGTAGAGAAAACTGGTTTGTACTGGCACTTTGTAGATTTAGTTTGGGTATTTGTATTTACCTTCTTCTACTTAATCTGATTTATAAATTTTAAATTTTATTCTCATGGAAAGAGATGATTTGATAGAATATTCTTTACACGCACACCACAGCGAAGATCAAGGAAAAGTTATTCGTAAGAAAATTTACTTCGTTACGATTCTTCTAACCATTGTTACAGTTTTAGAAGTTGCGTTAGGAGCATATATCAAACAAAGTTCTGCTGCTTGGCCGTTTGTAAAATGGTCTTTTGTTGCATTGACAATTTTGAAAGCAGGTTATATTGTAATGGTTTTTATGCATTTGGGTGACGAGAAGAAGTCTTTGAGATATGTTATTCTGGTTCCATACATTTTATTTATCTTGTATTTAATTTTCATTGCTTTGTGGGAAGCGCTAGAGATTGGATCCGCTTGGTCCACGTATGGCGGAGCTTAACAAACAATGGAAAACAAACGAAATTTAGCCGGTCGATTAAAGTCAGTATTAGCCCTTCTGCTTGTTTTCGGACCGGCTTTTTTATTGGTATTCATTTCAACGAGGGGTTGTGAGCATAAATTCAAAGTGCTTGAAGATTATGGAACCGTTCCTTACTCGAAATTCAAAATTTATTCCAAAGGAAATTTAGAACCAGTAGACTTTTCTAATTTTAAGGGAAATATTCTTCTAGTAACTACCATTCAAAAAACTTGTCCATCGGATTGTGCGGTTTCAATGTGGCACATTGATCAACTGTTGTATCAGCATATTCGAAAAAACAAACGAAAAAAACTCAAACAAGTTCAAATCATTTCTTTTGCTACAGATGGAAAAGGGAATCCCTTGCCAATTAATGAACTTGAAACAATCAATCAATCATTAAATGATAATGTAGAAGGTTACGATCCAAAACTTTGGATGATAGCATCAGGAGACGCTAAAAAAGTTTTTGATTTTGAATTTAATGGACAAAAACTTCTTCGAAAAGGAAAAGAATTCTACGGTGGAGAAAGCTTTCAGGAACTCATACTTTTGTTGGATAAACAAGGACATTTACGAATGGTATTGCGCGGAAATCAAGAAGGTTTAGTTCGAAGAATGCGTGAACATATCGCATTATTACAAAAGCAATATGATAAAGAGAGAAAGGCAAAACCGAATAAATAAGGCTTTATTTTCTTTAGTAGTTTTCATGATTCTGGCTTCATGTCAGGAGAAAAAAACGAAATTACCTTTCATCGGAAACTTTGATTTGGTTTACAAAAAAGTGGATGGAAAAACAATTGCCGATACAGTTTATCCAACGATACCAAATTTCTCTTATTTGAATGAAGATTCTGTTCTTGTTACAAATGAAACATTCAAAAACAAAGTTTGGATCGCTGAATTCTTTTTTGCTACATGCCCGACAATCTGCCCAATCATGAATTCGCAGTTGAAGAATTTAAATGAGGAAACAAAAAAGTACGCGGATCACATTCAGTTTTTATCATTTACAATAAATCCATCCAACGACAAACCTTACGTCTTAAAAGCCTATCGGAAAAAGAATGGGATAAATTCAAAAAATTGGACCTTTTTAACCGGAGATGAAGCTGCTACGCATCGCTTGGGAATTGAAAACTTTCAAATTTTTGCCGGACGAGATGCCGAAGCTGAAGGCGGATATGCTCATTCAGGCGCTTTCACTTTGGTTGATAAAAAAGGATATGTTAGAGGTGTTTACGCCGTTACTAATTTCGATGGAACGGTGAACAAAAACGAATATAAAAGGTTAAAGAAAGAATTAATCGAACTACTGAAATATGAGTACAACATTGAAAAGTGAAGCACAAATTGCGAAATTTAGAAAGATAATCATCGCTGTATCTATTGTTATTCCAGTTGCAGTAGCGGCTTTATTTGGAATTCGTGTGGATGGAGTTGATTTCTCATTTCTTCCTCCATTTTACGCGGGAATTAATGGTTTGACAGCAATTCTTCTCGTTTCTGCTTTGATTGCTATTAAAGGTAAAAAAATGGGGCTTCATCAGCGCCTTATTCAAGTTTGTTTGATTTTATCTCTTCTGTTTTTATTGTGCTATGTTGCTTACCACATGACATCTGATTCAACGCCTTACGGTGGTGAAATGAAGGGTCTTTATTACTTTATTTTGATTTCGCATATTTTATTGAGTATTGCTGTGATTCCGCTTGTGCTCTTCACCTATCTTTTTGCTTGGGAGGGAAAATTTGACAAACACAAGAAGTGGACGCGATTCGCGTTTCCAATTTGGTTGTACGTAGCGGTAACTGGTGTTATCGTTTATTTAATGATTTCACCCTTTTACAAATAAAGAATTTCGCTTTCCTATCGGTCTATTTTTTACCTTTGTGGTAAATGGAACTTGCTTCTCAAGAAAAACAATCACGTTATGATAAAGCCTATTTACGATTAGCCAAAAGCTGGTCTGTTCTTTCGCATTGCAAACGCAAACAAGTGGGAGCAATTATCGTGAAAGATTCCATAATCATTTCCGATGGTTATAACGGAACCCCAGCAGGATTTGACAATTGTTGCGAAAACGAACAGGGAGAAACACATTGGTACGTATTGCACGCTGAAGCAAACGCTATTTTAAAAGTCGCTCGTTCTACCAATAATTGTAAGGGCGCTACACTTTATTTAACCCACTCGCCATGCAAGGATTGCAGTAAATTGGTTTTGCAGTCTGGAATCACAAGACTAGTTTACCAGGAAGCATACAAGGACACTTCAGGCATCGATTTTTTAGTAAGCGCAGGTCTTGAAGTAGTAAATATTGAAAATATTGATGATGTCTGAAGAACCGAAATCCAACTATAAATTACCACTTCTACTTGCAATTATTTTATGCGCGGGTCTTTGGGTTGGGAATAAACTTGCAATTCCAACTTTATCGACGCTAAGTAATTCAACGGATGTTCAAAAACTGAATGACATTCTTAATTTGTTGGATGAGCGTTATGTGGATAAAATCAATAAAGACAGCATATACGAAGAGACTATTTCTGAAATGCTTCATAAACTCGATCCACATAGTAATTACATGTCGGCGAAGGACATGAAAACTGTCAATGAAGGAATAGATGGTAAATTTGGCGGGATAGGCGTGCGATTTTTAGTTCTTCGAGATACGATTTGCGTTTCGCATGTCATTGAAGGTTCACCGTCCGATTTTGCTGGAGTTAAAGCGGGTGATAAAATCATCGAAATAAACGGAAAAAGTCTGAAAAAGAAAATAGAAACGGATGACGTTATGTCAAAACTGAAAGGAAATCCGGGAACAGAAGTTCAAATAAAGGTTCTACGTAATAATGCAAAGAAAAGTATCTCGATTACCAGAGATTTAATTCCAATTCGTTCAGTTTCTTGTGCCTACATGATAGATAGAAATACTGGATATATTCTAATAGATCAGTTTTCAGTTCCAACAGCTGATGAGTTTCACCAAGAAGCTAAGAAGCTCAAAAGTCTTGGGATGACTAAATTGGTTTTGGATTTAAGAAATAATCCTGGAGGGGTTTTAACGAGTGCAACAGATATTGCAGACGAATTTTTACCGGGAGGAATGACGATACTAAAAACTAAAGGAAGAAGAACGGGGGAGCAAATTTACAAATCCAAATCTGGCGATTTACTCGAAAACACGAAAGTGGTGGTGCTCATCAATTCAAACTCAGCCTCGGCAAGTGAAATTTTGGCAGGAGCATTACAGGACAATGACCGTGGAACTATCGTTGGTCGTCGCTCCTTTGGAAAAGGATTAGTTCAAGAAGACCGCGCACTTCGGGATGGAAGTAACCTTAGAATTACAATTGCTCGCTACTACACACCATCAGGTAGATGCATTCAGCGCCCTTACTCGGGAGACTATGAGGATTACATCAAAGATGAAGAGCGTTTCTTAAATGGTGAATTATACCAAGCGGATAAACAAAAACTACCCGACTCGCTGAAGTTTAAAACACGAAAAGGTCGCATCGTTTATGGTGGTGGTGGAATTTACCCAGATGTGTTTGTTCCGTTGGATTCTATTGGAGGAAGCTTTTATTTGACTGAATTACAATTTAGTGGCGCGTTCAATGCGTTTGCTTTTGATTATGTCAAGGACAAACGAAACAAATGGATTTCTGCTGAGCAATTTGTAAAAACATTTGTCGTAGATGACGCCATTTTAAAATCCTTTTGCACTTTCAGCTCCAAAAACTTCAAAGTTTCATACGTTGATGGTGAATTTAAAAAGAGCAAACAACTTATTTCTAAATTGTTAAAAGCTGAATTTGCGCGACAAATTTGGACGGAAGAAGGTTTTTATCGGGTAATTAATCCAGAGGATAATGAGTTTAAGGAGGCGTTGAAGAGTTTAAAATAATCTACTCCACCTCAACAGCAACCTCATTTCTCCTTCCAAAAAGATCCCAAGGCGCGTTGTAGCCTAAATAAGAGAATTCTCCTTTGGTATTAATCTGTTCCTTTTTTAAAGCCTCTCTTAAAAGTTCCTTTTTTCGATTAATTTTCTCATCGGAGGCAAAACCAGAGAATCTTAGCACAGCGAATTTCTTTGGAGCCGCTTTCACAAGTTTAACTTCAGATGAATTCGGTTGAGGTAAATCTCCCATTTTATATTGACTAGGCATTACAAACGACATTTTGGTATTGTCACCAAATTCCATGATAACTGGAGCGGTCATCGCGATTTGTTGTTTATTTCTATTTCCACCAAAAATATAATTTGCGACCCTTCTGAACCCCGTGCTACTCGATTTCTTGTAAGTTGATTCTTGAATAACCGTTTGAGCTAAAATCATTGAATCGTATTGGCGAATTTCAAATGAATCATAGGTTTTGACAACCTTGTATTTCGGTGTTTCGATATCACTGTTTTTGTATGACATAAGTAATTGTGCGATTAAAAATACGCCTACAACCGAGGCAAAAATGATGGTTAATTTATTCATGGTTTTTCTTTAATAAGTCTTTGGTTTTATTTTTAAATGCTTTCAAGCGAGGAACACTTACTTGCTTGACATAAGGATAATCTGGGTTTCTTTTTTCGAAATCTTGATGGTAATCCTCAGCAGGATAAAAAGTGCTAAATGGTTCAAGTGTAGTTGTAATTTCTTTAAATGTCTTTTTATCGAGCAGATTTTTAATGTAGTTTTTCGCAAGCTCTTTTTCGCTTTCATTGGCATAGAAAATCACAGAGCGATATTGAGTTCCTTTATCTGGCCCTTGCTGATTTAATGTACTTGGGTCGTGAGAATTAAAAAATACACGAAGCAAGTCAAAGTAAGAAATGACATTCGGATCATATGTAACTTTAACCGTTTCCGCATGACCTGTTTTTCCAGTACAAATTTGCTCATAAGTAGGATTTTTGGTAGTCCCACCACAATAGCCGGATTCGGCTTCTTTTACACCCTTCACTGTTTCAAAAATTGCTTCGACACACCAAAAACAACCGCTTCCGAAATAAGCAGATTTTGTTTTCTGAGCTTGACTGGAAATCTGAACAAAAAAAGAAAAAAAAGAGAAGAAAAAGAACTGTTTCATTAGCATAGAACAATTCTTAGAACAAAAGGTTTATTCGTGTTCTCGTTTATCTGTAATGTATAGAACCACTAATAAACCAACTAACGTGGCGACTGTGATAACCGCTATCCAAAGCGTTTGATCAGCAAACATTAAAAGTGTTTTCATGACAAATTTTTTTATTTAAACAAAGTTAGATCGCTGTTAATTGAAAAATCACAACAAATTAGCAAATTCGATGTTTGAATGATTAAAACGCCACTTTGAATGAATATATTTATTTGTCTGAAAAACAAATAGTTATAAAAAATGTTAAAATAGTTTTTCTTCCCAATATTCTGCCTCAGATTTTTCAATCAAATTTAGCTTGAGTAAATAGTCAATTACCAGTTGAAATTGTTCTTTTTCCAGATTGTTTTGATAATTCCAGTTCGTTTCAATCAACCAATTTTGAACTTGACTCAAACGCAGATTGTACCGCCACGAAATAATTTCCGCTGCTTGAACATTCTTTTTTAGATCTAAAGCGCGCTGATTAACAATCTCTGAAATTTTCTTTAAAAGTTCTTGTTCAGAAACATAAACATCATTTCGAACTGCTATCACAAAACAAGGCCAAGGAGTAACAACTTCATCGATGTATCGACATTTCTTTTGTTCTGTGAATGGAAAAGTGGTGTATTTTTCCCAAAGAAATCCCTGTGCTTGATCATTTTGAAGAGCCCAAAGTCCACCATAGACGTCACCAACGACGTTAAATTTTAACTGATTCGTGTCCCATCCTTCTTGAAATGCCTTTACATAAGCCATTAAATGAGACCCGGAACCTTCTCTTGAGATTGCAAACGTTTGACCCTCCAGTTGATCAACGCGAGTAATATCCGAGTGATATGGCACATGAATTCCCCAATGCAAAGGGGTTGTAACATAAACTGTAAGGATTTTCGCATCCAATCCCTGCAAAATGGATTTGGTAATACCTTCGGTAAGCAGAACTGCAATGTCAAGTGAGCCTGTTTGTAATCCCTTTATCATTTGACCTGTTCCACCGGTCATGTCCGACCAATGCAATTCAACACCGATTTCTCTAAACTTTCCCTCTTCAATTGCTAATCGCCATGGCAGGTTGAAATGTTCTGGAACACCCCCAATTTTAAATCGTTTCATTTCCTTCTAAGTTAAAGAATTGTTTTTCATGCAACTTTTTATAGTACCCACCTTTATTTATTAGTTCTTGATGACTCCCTACCTCTTTAATTTCTCCTTTTTCTAATAGTATAATTTGATCTGCATTTTGAATCGTTGAAAGTCGGTGTGCAATCACAATGGATGTTCTTCCTTGAGTTAACTTAGCTGTGGCTTGTTGAATCAACCGCTCAGATTCATGGTCAATACTTGAAGTAGCTTCATCTAAAATTAAAATATGTGGATTGTAAACATAGGCACGAATAAAAGCCAATAATTGACGTTGACCAACCGAAAGCACTCCACCGCGCTCTCCAATTTGATAATTGTAATTATCTGGTAATTGCATAATGAAATCATGCGCGCCGACAGCTTTGGACGCCTCCATTACTTGTTCCATTGAAATAGATTCTTTTCCAAGTGTAATATTTTTGTAAATGGAATCAGAAAAAAGAAAAACATCTTGTAAAACGATGGCGATGTTAGATCGCAAATGATTCAACTCAATTTCTTTTATTTCAACGGAGCCTATATGAATTGTACCTTTTTGAAACTCATAAAATCGTCCGAGTAAATTAACAATTGTAGATTTTCCTGCACCCGTTGCCCCGACGAAAGCAATCGTTTTTCCTTTTGGAATGGTTAAATTAATGTTCTTTAGGACCTCGTTTTCTCCATCATAAGAAAAAGTAACCTTTTTAAATGTAATGTCTTGGTTAAAATCGAGATTTTTTATGTTTCCGGTATCCTGAACATTTTCCTCTTGATCTAAAATCTCGAAAATTCGTTCTGCTCGAACGGTGCCTCTTTGGAGGATATTGAACTTGTCTGCAAGTTGTCGTATCGGGCGATAAAGTTGATAGATCCACAATGTAAAAGCAACAATTTCACCATACATGGTTTTTATTTCCCCACTGGTTTTACCCTGCACATTTAACGCTCCCCAGACAAGTAAAAATGCAATGGAAAGCGAACTCAACAATTCTACAACAGGAAAGAAAATGGAGGTTGCCCAAACCGCATTAATATGAGCCTGACGATGCACCTTGTTAATTTCTTGAAAGTTTAAAAACTCAGCTTCCTGTCGATTGAATAACTGAACAACAGACATCCCAGTTAGCCGCTCTTGAACAAATGAGTTCAAATGATTAACCGCTGATCTTTCTTGTTGAAACGACTCACGCATGGCCTTAGCAAACAACCTAGTGGCAATCACCAAAAGAGGGATTGGAATCAGGGTCATAAGTGAAAGCTGCCAATTAACAGAGAACATCATGGTTAGAATGATAATCAAAGAGATTAAATCACCTGAAATATCCATAATTCCAGCAGAAAAAACTTCGGTAATTGCCTCCAAATCAGAGACGACTCTTGTTACCATAGACCCAACAGGATTTTTATCGAAGTACCTCATTCGAAAAGAAAGCAGATGCTTAAAAATTTTGATGCGTAAATCTCGAATTACAGACTGTGCCAACAAATTAGAAAAATAAGAGGAAAGTAACTGCAATATACCCTCAGAAATGAGAATGCCAACCACAATCAACGAACCAATAAGAAGAGCCTTGTGATTTTGATCTTTGATGATGTATTTATCTACCAATTGACCAATGAAATATGGACGAAAGGGGCCTAAAAAGGATAATAATAAAATGCAGAAAACGGAAATAAAAAAGTATGTTTTGTAAGGTCTTCCAAAATGGAAAAGACGCTGAAGTAGAAAATAGCTTCCTCTTTTTTTCATGCTTTACAAAAGTAGTTTAATTTGATTTCTTTTGTTTTACTTTTCTTCCTTTATACCATTATGGCAAAAATTGTTTTGAATTTGCTCAAAAATCCCTAATTTTGCACCTCTTAAAATAACAACGTGGGAGTTAAGATTTTTGCAGGTCGCGCATCAATGGATTTAGCAACGAAAATTGCATCCAACTATGGTATTCCATTAGGTGATGCAAAAGTTTCTGTATTCAGCGATGGTGAATTTCAACCTTCTTTCGAAGAGACCGTGCGCGGACAAGATGTTTTTATTGTTCAATCGACTATGCCACCAACTGAAAACATTTTCGAGTTGTTATTGCTAGTTGATGCGGCGAAACGAGCTTCTGCAAGAAAAATAATTGCAGTTATTCCTTATTTTGGATTTGCACGTCAAGACCGGAAAGACAAACCAAGGGTTGCAATTGGTGCCAAGTTAATCGCTAACATGTTGATGGCAGCAGGAGTTGACCGTGTAATTACAATGGACTTGCATGCGGATCAAATCCAGGGATTTTTCGAAGTACCTGTTGATCATCTTTATGCCTCTAAACTCTTTTTAAAAGAAATTGATAAATTAGACAAAAACAACTTGATCATGGCTGCTCCAGATGTAGGTGGAGCTAAACGAGCTAACTCGTATGCCAAAAACTTGAATTGTGGTCTTGCATTGTGTCACAAGCATCGTAAAAAAGCAAATGAAATAGCAGAAATGACGGTTATTGGTGATGTAACCGGAAAAGATGTGATTTTAGTAGACGACATGTGTGATACAGCAGGAACATTAACAACAGCGGCTGATTTATTGATCGAAAAAGGAGCTAAAAGTGTTCGTGCATTTTGCTCACATGCTGTTTTAAGTGGCCCTGCTTACGAACGGATTAATAATTCCAAAATCACTGAAATTGTTGTTACCGACACAATTCCTTTAAAACATACTTCTCCAAAAATTCGCGTTGTTAGCGTAGCAGAACTTTTTGCGGACGTAATCAATCGTTTGATTAAAAACGAATCCATTAGTACTCATTTTGTAATCTCTTAAATTAAATATATAACATGAAAACAGCACAATTGAGCGGTTCGCTCCGAGCGAACGTAGGGAAAAAGGACGCTGCGGCTACGAGAAATGCCGAGAGAGTTCCTTGTGTGCTTTACGGACAAGGTGAACAAACTCACTTCTCGGTAAAGCAAGTAGATATTGAGAAAATCGTTTATTCCCCTGATGTATTTCAAGTGGAATTGGATATCGAGGGTAAAAAATCCCGTGGGATTATACAAGAACTTCAACAGCACCCAACAAAAGGAACAATTCAACACGTTGACTTTTTGGAGTTGAATGACAACAAAGAAGTAAAAGTGAAATTGCCTGTACGAATTACAGGTTCTTCTCGCGGTGTTATGGCCGGTGGTAAGTTAATGACGGCGTTCAGAAACTTACAATGTGTTGGTTTGCCGAAAGATTTACCAGATGCGATTACCTTAGATATCACAAAACTTCGAATTGGACAGTCTATTCGTGTGAATAGCATCGATATTCCGGGAGTTAAATTCTTGGATCCTGCCAATGCAGTAGTAGTTGCCGTTAAAATGGCTCGTGGAGCAGTTAAGGGCGCTGACGCGGGAGATGACGAGGATGAAGATTAAATTATTTCGAATTTCCTAATTTAAAAACCGTCGGGAAACTGGCGGTTTTTTTTTTAGTCAGTTTCAAAGCGATATAGATTTTTTAATGCATAATTCGGGTTATATTTTAACTGAGGTTCTATATTTAACGCAGTGCAATACAAATTGACTGTTGATGTTTGCAATCATTTCTAAAACAGATAAACGATTGATCAAAAAATCTTGGTACTCGTTCATATCCTTAGAAACAATTTTCAATAAATAGTCATATTTTCCTGAAATACGATAGCACTCTATTACTTCCTCCATATCTCGAATAGCAAACTCAAATTCTTTCATTAAATCAATTTGGTGGCGAATGATGTTTACAATACAATAGTTAATTAATGGTTTGTTGATTTTATCAATGTCAACAATGGCTACATAGCGCTTTATGATGCCGGTTCTTTCCAGTTTTTTGATTCGCTCGTGGACGGGAGCAATTGTCAAATTGAGTTTTTGAGCTAACTCTTTGATGGGTTGATTACAATCTTCCTGCAACAGATTAATTAAACGAATATCCGTATTATCTAGTCTCATAATTAGTTGGTTGAGATATTATTATGAAAGTTTAAAAACAAAATTTTTCTTAACAAAGGCTTAATGTTTGATTAAAAACAATATTGATTTTCTGTTTTAAACCCAAAATAAAGTAAAATTTATTTATTTGTCTCTAATTAAAAATATAAATTTTTAGTTTATCTAATTTTAGGAAAAAATAAGTTCATAAAATGATTCGACAAATTGAGAAAATTTTGGTTGCAAATCGGGGAGAGATTGCCATTCGTGTATTTCGCGCTGCTGCAGAATTAGGGGTACGAACAGTTGGTGTATATACATACGAAGATCGATATTCACTTCACCGATACAAGGCAGATGAAAGTTTCCAAATTGGCGATGATTCTGAAGCTCTCAAGCCTTATCTTGATATTGAAGAAATTATTCGAGTTGCTAAAAAAACGAATGTAGATGCCATTCATCCAGGTTATGGGTTTCTTTCTGAAAATGTTGATTTAGTAAAACGTTGTGAACAAGAGGGGATTATCTTCGTGGGGCCTGATTCCGGCGCAATGGTTCAACTTGGAGATAAAATTCGCGCGAAAAATCTCGCGCGAAAAATTGGCGTTCCATTGATTCCTAATAATCAGGTTGACTTAACAGATGTTGACATCGCGGTTAAAGAGGCCGAATCAATTGGATATCCTGTTATGTTAAAAGCTGCAGCGGGTGGCGGAGGAAGGGGAATGCGCGTCATAAATTCATCTGAAGAATTAAGACTTCATTTTGATTCAGCAAGGAATGAAGCAAGAAAAGCATTTGGTGATGATACGATGTTTTTGGAAAAATTTCTTGTTAGTCCAAAACACATTGAGGTTCAAATTCTTGGAGACAAACACGGGAACTTAGTGCACCTTTTTGAGCGTGATTGCAGTGTGCAAAGACGTTTTCAAAAAGTGGTCGAAATCGCTCCCTCCATCTTAAATGAGTCGACACGTCAAAAATTATACGGCTATGCTTTGGCAATTGGTAAGGAAGTCCATTACAGTAATGCAGGAACCGTTGAGTTTTTAGTGGACACCGAGAATAACATCTATTTCATTGAAGTAAATCCGCGCATTCAAGTTGAACATACCATTACAGAGGAAATTACTGGGGTTGACTTGGTTCGTTCCCAAATAATTATTGCTGCCGGACATCCGTTGTCTCACAGCCAAATTTATATTCCAAATCAAGAGTCACTTAAAATAAATGGTTGGGCCATCCAGTGTCGTATTACAACTGAAGATCCGGAGAAAGATTTCAAGCCGGACTATGGAAAAATAGTTGCCTATCGTAACGCCAGTGGTTTCGGAATTCGACTAGATGAAGGAAGCAGCTATTCAGGAGTTACGATATCTCCATTTTTTGATTCCATGATTGTTAAAGTTTCAGGAAGCGGAAGAACGTTGAAAGGAGCTGCCAATCGATTAAGTAGAGCGCTTCGCGAATTTCGAATAAGGGGAGTAAAAACGAATATTCCTTTTTTAATAAATGTTTTATGTCATCCTGAATTTCAAGAAGGAAAAGCAACGGTAGGATTTATTCAAAATAATCCTGATTTAGTAAAAAGTTCATGGGAAGATGGTAAAGATCGTGGAACGAAATTGCTAAAATACCTAGCAGAACTGCGCGTAAATGGACATCCGGATATTAAACAATATGATCCTATCAGACAATTTAGGAAAGCCATTGTCCCTAAATTCGATAAAGATCTCCCCTACCCGAAAGGATCGAAGGATCGATTGAATGAATTGGGTAGAGCCGCTTTTTTAGATGAAATAAAAAAAGAACGCGCATTGCTTTACACGGATACAACCCTTCGTGATGCCCACCAATCTCTTTTCGCAACCCGAATGAGAAATTACGACATTTTGAAAGTAGCGGAAGGCATGGCAAGAAGTTTTCCTCAACTTTTTTCGCTCGAGGTTTGGGGAGGAGCTACATTCGATGTTACCATGCGATTCCTTCATGAAGATCCATGGGAACGGTTAAGATTAATTCGCGCGGCAGCACCAAATATTCTTTTGCAAATGTTGTTCAGAGGCACCAATGGTGTTGGTTATGCTGCTTATCCCAACAACGTTTTGGAACGCTTCATTGAAAAAAGTGCGGAAAACGGAATCGATGTTTTTAGAATTTTCGATTCATTGAATTGGTTTGAAGGAATGGAACATAGCATTCAGACAGTAGTTAAGAACACGAATGCGTTGGCAGAAGCGTCGATTTGTTATACAGGAGATATTCTCAACCCCGAGCGAAGTAAATATAATCTCCAATACTACCTTGATTTGGCGCGTAGATTAGAGGACGCAGGTACGCATATTCTTGCTATTAAAGACATGGCTGGACTCCTAAAACCGTATGCGGCGGAACAATTGGTTAGCGAATTAAAAAAACACCTACATATTCCGATTCATTTGCATACGCACGACACCTCGTCTATTCAAGCAGCGACTTATCTAAAATCTGCTGAATCCGGTGTGGATATTGTTGATGTAGCCTTAGCTTCCATGAGTGGCTTGACTTCTCAGCCCAATTTTAATGCGTTTTTAGCAGCAATGAATGATTCTCCTAGAAAAAGTGATATTGATTTGAAAAAACTCAATGATTATTCCAATTATTTTGAGGTTGTCAGGGAATTTTACTACCCATTTGAAAGTGAATTAAAAGCAGGAACTGCCGAGGTTTATGAACATGAAATTCCGGGCGGACAATATTCAAATTTACTCCCACAAGCACGTGGCTTAGGCTTAGAAGATCAGTTTGAAGTAATCAAAGAAAACTACCGCGTTGTCAACGAACTATTTGGTGATATCGTTAAAGTTACTCCTTCCTCAAAGGTTGTTGGAGACATGGCTATGTTCATGACATCGAACAATTTAACTGCTGCTGATGTGCTCGAAAGAGGAGAAGAATTAGCCTTTCCAGAATCGGTTAAACAATTGTTTCGAGGTGATCTTGGGCAGCCTCAAGGCGGATTTCCAAAGGAGTTACAAAAGTTAATCCTAAAAGGTGAAATCCCATACACAGAAAAACCTAACGCCCATTTACCTCCAATTGATTTTGATTCAGAGATTGCAAAATTTAGAGAAAAATTTGATGAAAATCTCTCCGAGGAAGACTTCCTTTCTTACCTCATGTATCCAAAAGTTTTTGAACAATTTTACCATTTCAAATCCCATTTTGGAAATGTGGATCAACTGCCAACTCCTAGTTTTTACTATCCGATGAAGCCCAACGAAGAAATCATCGTGGAATTAGAATCCGGGAAAAACCTCATCATTCGATTTAAACATATCGGTGAGCCAGATCAAGATGGTTTTCGCGAAGTGTTTTTTCAAATTAATGGTCAAACCAGGAACATTCGAATTAAAGATCAGTCGATTAATGTGACAACTGTCAAATACCCGAAAATCTCTTCAAAAGAAGACGTTGGCGCTCCTCTTCAAGGAAAGTTAGTTGAACTGAAAGTAAAGGAGGGGGGTCCTGTTTCTAAAGGAAATCCTCTATTTGTAATTGAGGCCATGAAAATGGAAACTACGGTAACCGCAACCAGGGATGGAATAGTTAAGCGGATAAATATTCCCGTTAATTCATTAGTCGAGCAGGATGATTGCATTTTGCAATTTCAGTAATAAACTTAAATCGGGAACATAAATGATGAATTAGCTCGGAATTCGAAAGAATGAAGCAGCAATTCCATCTGCTTTGAGGCGTCCTTTTTCGGTTAAAATGTAAGCGGTTTGGGTTTCAAATAAGTCTTCGGATTCCTTCAGCGAATCGATGTTTTTTTTCTCCGAATTTGTTAAAGTGCCAAGGTTATCTAACTCAGATTTCGACACACCCCAAATCGTTCTTAAACCAGTTAAAAAAAGTTCGTTCCAAAGATCATTTTTAGATAAAAATTCTGTTTCGAACCACGAATCATTTTTACCCACATTTTTGTAATAACTGGTATTATTGGATACGTTCCATCTTCTGGTTTTTGCTGCAAAAGAATGAGCAGAGGGACCAACTCCTAAATAGGGTTTATTTCGCCAATAAGAGGTGTTATGTTTTGATTCAAATCCTGGTTTTGAGAAATTGGAAATCTCATATTGAAAATAGTTGTTTTTATTTAAAATTCGCAACATTAAATTAAATTGTTCGGATTGAGTGTCTTCATTTTGGGTTTTTAATTTACCGATTTTAACAAAATGATTCAAAGTTGTTCCCTTTTCCACGGTCAAACAATACGCAGATAAGTGCTGCACGTCGAGTGCAATTACGTGTTGTAAATGTTGTTCCCATTCACTCAAAGTCAATTCGGGCAACCCGTAAATTAAGTCAACAGAAATATTGTCGAATGCTTTGTTTTTTAGCAGTTCAACTGCTCCAAATCCTTGACTACAATCATGCGCTCGATTCATCCATTTTAAGTCCGATTCCTTGAAAGATTGAAGTCCCATGGAAATCCGATTGATGCCACAATTTTTCCATACAGATACATTTTCAAAGGTAACATCTTCCGGATTGACCTCTAATGTTATTTCTGTCGATTGACTAATTCGAAATGACTGATGAATCCGATCCATAATAGAAGACAACTCAAATTCCGTTAAAAGACTTGGTGTTCCTCCGCCGAAATAAATGGTGTCTACGGGCTCTACTATTTCTTTTTTTCGAAGGTCTAATTCGTGAATAATCGCCGATATCAATTCATCTCTATAACTTGAGAAAGTAGTGGAAAAATGGAAGTCGCAATAAGTACAACGTTTTCTGCAAAAAGGAATGTGAACATAAATTCCAGCCACAAGAAACTAATTAATTACTAGTCTTTTGATAATACTTCGTCCGTCTGAATTGATTCGAATCAAATAGGCTCCCGAAGCTAAATTCTCTGTTTTTATCTTTATCTCCTCTCCATTCACATCTTCCTTTATCAGCAACTGACCGAACAATGAATATACTTCGACATCTTCAATCTGATTTTTGGGCCAAGTAAGTATGAAAAATTCTTTGGTAGGATTGGGAAATATTATTAACGAACCAAATTCTTTATCAGAAATTGAATTTTGTTCAACACAAAAAGACAACTGTGCTTGAGTGCCAAAATTAGCATCGGCTTGGGCAATTCCTGTTAATGAATCATTTCCGATATCAATTTGTAAGCTCCCATCTGGTGAACAACTTGGATCACCTGTTAATCCATCCCCATAACTATCCATGATAAAAAAGGAATAGCACCCCTTGTTTAAACACCACTGTTCTTGTAAAAGTCCCGGGGTGTTGTCGGAATATCCTGCGGAATAATAAATCGCGGAACTTGTTGAGTCTTGAAGCTCCCAGGAAACCTCCGATCCATAGCAATCCAAAATTAAATTTAATTTAACATTTGATCCGGCAAGTACTACCGTAAATGAAGATGAAGTATTATTATTGTTTATGTTTTCATCAATAGAAGCATTCGGGTTATTAATTGAGGCAATGAACGTATGGGGTCCTCCATCTAATGTAGTTGATGGAAGATTAACACTAGTTGATTGCCATTGCGGAAGTGCACCAGTCCAATTGTACGTTTGAATAGCTCCACCATCGAATGAATATAAAATAGCGGCGGAGGTCAGCGTTTGTGCACCTGAATTTGTTATTGTAACGGATGGCTGAACCTCGTTCGTACATAGTCTGCCTCTCACTCCCTGCGGATTTGTTATTCCTGCATCTACTTGAACGGGAACTGTACCTGAAGGATCATATCCATCAATGAACTGTGCGCCGGTATTGTTTGGGTCTAACCAAAATTTGAGTTGACTTGAGCTATTGCTTCCGCTTGGATTCCAAGAAACACTGATCTTTCCGTATTCATCGGATAGTACCGAGGCTCCACATGCAGAAGCACCACCATGCAATTGTCCGATAATTCGATGGTTTTGATCAAACAAAGGAGAGCCAGATGAACCGCCTTCGGTTACCCCGGAGTCCCAATTAGTAACACCCCAGTGACTATTCGCAGGGCTAGATCCGAAAGAGGTTGAAATAAGCGGTTGGTTTTCAATGGAGATTTTCTTGATGTCTCCTGCAGGGTGGTGAATTCCAACTCCTGATTGTGGGGTTGTGCCTGAATTATCCCATCCGCAAAAATAGGGGTTGTGAGAACTTGGAACAGTTCCTCCTATCAATCCGCCAGTTATTTCAACTAGACAAAAGTCAGATGCTGTACCCCGAGCCCTTAAAACAGCACCCGATAAAGACTCGAACGACGGAGAACTTGATGGATTATCGCAGTCTGAAGATTGCCATTTAAAACGAAAAATCCAGTTTGCCGGATTACTGAAACAATGATCAGCTGTCAAAACATATGGCTTTCCATCATTTAAAACATTATTAACAAGGGCACCTGTGCAAAATCCGTTACTTCCCGAAACCAGCATAACAACACTATTTCTTTCATTTGTCCATGCAGCTCCCTCAGGGCAATTTACATTGCGATTACAGAATCCCGAACTTCCAAATGCTTTTTCCTGAAACTCAACAGGCGTTCTATAACCGTGAGTTACAGTAGATACATTTACAAATCCGATTGGATTTCCTTTGGGGACATAATATTCAACCATTACCTCAGATCCGGGTATTAATTCCGTACCAAGCTGCCCCTCGAACAAATGATGTTGTGAAAATTTTCCTAGAATAAAATCTTTTTTGGGATTATAAACATAAAGTTCATTGCCCGCCGGGATTGTTGTTTGAGAAAAGCTTAAATTAACTGTTAAAGCATTTTCACATTTGATTACTAGAAACCAAAATTGATCTCCATTCGGAAGCGAAACCCAGAATCCAGAATTATTGATACTTAATTGGGTATAATTGTTATATCCAAAACGCCAAGGACCAAATCCCTGCTCATCATTTATTTGATCCTCTAATCTCAATTGTTGAATATTTGGCTCGCTAAATTTTACTTTTTCAGATTGATTAATTAAATAACCCAACTTGGATCCTTTCGGTTTTCCTCCATCTCCTTGTTGCGACCAAGCAAAAAGGGATAAAAATGCAAAAAGTAGCGCAATCGATTTTACCACACTTAATTTTTTGTTATTCGCTTGATACTACAACCTTTTGGTGGTGTTGATGAAGGTTTTATTTTTTTCCCATCCTTCAGTTTTGTCATTGCGTTAACCAAATATGGGATTTCCTCGGTTCGTTTGTTATCCCAGATGTTGTCTATTGATCCGGAATAAACGAGTTCTAATTCGTCATTGAAAAGATAAACGTGTGGCGTTGTTTTGGCCTCGAAAGCATTCGCAACCAAGGAATTCTCATCCAACAAATAGGGCATTCTATAGCCTTTTTCGTCTGCGCGTTTTTTCATCTCATCAAAGGAATCTTCATTTCCTCTTTTTCCTTCATTTGAGTTGATTAACACCATGCCTATTCCATTCTGAAAGGCTTTTTCGTACAAATTATTGTATTGTCTCTCCCATCCAGGAAAATCTTCTGTTCCAACAACAAAAGGACAGGTATTACAACTGAAAACAATTAATAGTCCCTTATCTAATTTGTAGTCCTTCAGCGGCTTCTTTGAATTAGAGTTAACCTCATTCATTTGAACATCTGATAAAGGTAAAGATGTTCCTATTTTAATTTGCGCTCGGTGTAAAGACAGATTTAATAGCAGCAACAAGCTAGTCAGCACGATTTTTCTCATATCAATTTCATTTTTCTTTGGAAAGTTACAATTTTTCCTTTGATTGCTTTTTATAAACGTATGCGACACCAAAAAAGTTGTATTCATTTTTTTATCTTTGTAAAAGACAGCATGGCTAAAATACCCTTTGTTATTGGAATTTGCGGCGGTAGTGGATCTGGTAAAACTACCTTACTAAAACGGCTATCGGAATCAATAACGCAATTCAGCTCTGCTATATTCTCGATGGACAACTATTATTTTCCCATTGAAAAGCAAGAAAAAGATAAAAATGGCGTTGTAAATTTTGATTTGCCAACAGCACTTAATGAGTCAAAGTTGACCTCAGACCTGTTACAATTGGTCAAGGGAGTGTCGATAGAAGTAAAAGAGTATTTCTTTAATTCTCCTCCCGATAAAAATGTGTTAATTACAATTGATCCGGCAGAGATACTCATTGTGGAAGGGTTGTTTCTTTTTCACTACAAGGAGGTCTTTAAAGCGATCGATTATAGTGTTTTTGTTGATGTAGATCACAAAATTCAATTAGACCGGCGAATTTATCGCGATCAAGAGACGCGTGGTTACAAGCGTGCCGATATACTTTATCAATGGGATAATCACGTTTTACCTTGCTATGAACAATTTATTGAGCCATACAGAAATCAAGCTGATTTTATTTTTAGAAATGATCAAAACGCAGACTCTGACTTTGATGATTTAAGAAAGCAACTCATGCAAAACCTTGCTTCATGAGTCCGTTTTTTAAAAGGCTTATCAAATATCGCGTTTTTGTTTTTTCGGGATTGATGATTTTAAGCGCTTTAGTCGCATTTCGCTATTCAACGCAAGATTCAATCGACTATCAAGGGCTTCAACATAAAATTGCGAAATTAGACATAGATCTCAAGCAGACAGCAAGGGAACTTATATCTAAAAACCCTAGCTTCTACAAACCCCCTAAAACTTCTTTTTTTGTTCATTTTTATCATGGCGACTCGCTTGTTTATTGGAACACAAATAAGATACCTGTTTCAAAATTCGCAAACATTCAATTTCCTTCAGAAGGAATAAATCGACTTCAAAACGGTTGGTATTATTCTGCTGTGTATGAAAAGTCAAGGAAAAAGGTTGTTGTTTCTTACTTGCTTCGAAACGAGTTCGATTATGAAAATGCTTTTTTAGAAAATCGTTCGAATGAGTCCCTATCCCGAACATCCTTTACCATTTCATTGAATCCAAATGAAGGTGTTCAGATCAAAGATTTTTATGGGAATTATCTTTTCTCCGCTATTGCCCCAGTTGAACAACAAAATGATAGTGCTTGGATATTAACTTTTATATGTCTAGGTATTGCCGCTGGGGTAATGGGAATATTTCAAAAATCCATTCAGAACAAACTCGTTTTATCAGGAATACTAGGGTTTTTAATATTCACTCGAATTCTTTTTTTATATGTTGATATTCAGCAATTTTTTGAGAATCAATCGTTTGTTTCGGCAGACTTGTTTGGTTACAATCGTCTCTTCCCAACGTTTTTTGATTTATGTTTAAATGTACTCTTAGGATCAGCATGTTATATACTCTTTGGGAAATTACTAAATAAGTTAACATTCGGCAAGTACTTGTTACCCATTTGGTTTATTTTGGGCTGGTGGTTGGTTCTCGAAATGATTAAATTATTGGTTTTCTATTCCGCAATTCCGCTCAACTTTCTTGATTTGTTTGATTTGAATGTTTATTCCTATTTGTCTCTATTCCTAATTGGATTTGGACTTTTTTGGGTATATCGCGTTTTTGTCATCACAGTTCAAACAAAAGAAAAACTAGCTGAGTTTTATTACATGTGTGCCGCATTCACTTCGGGAGTTCTTTTCATTTATCTCGAAAAAAGTACATTATTTACCGCTTTTTTTCCTTTAATTCTTCTTTTGATTTTTCAATTGAATAAAAGAGAACTGATTAATCGGATCACAACCGCTTTTATTTTACTTATTCTATTTTCTGTAATTGTCGTTGCAGAATTGAACAAGTATCATATCCTTAAAGAAAAAGAAAACAGAACGTTATATGCGCATCAAGTTGCTGTGGAACAGGACATCAATCTTGAGTTAGCATACTTGGACATTAAAGAAAAACTAAAAATTGATCCAATAATTCAAAGCTTAGCAAAAGGACAAGCAGAGGGGATAAGCTTATCTGATTTTGGTGATATCCTTGAAAAAAAGTACTTCAAGGGATCTTGGGATGTTTATGACCAATCGTTTAATTTATGCGATTCATCGGGGAAATCAATTTTTACAGGAGACTTTCAGTTTTCTCAGGCCTGTCTAAACCTTATTAGTAAATATGGTAAGCCTTCGGCGGTTGACACCACTTTGTTTTTTTTAAGGAACTCCAACAGCAGTTTTACATACATCATTCACGAAAAAATAAAAGTTGGCGATGCCCACTTTTTATTTTTCCTAACGCTTAAGTCAAAGCGAATACCTGAAGAAATAGGCTTTCCACGTTTGTTAATATCAAAAAATGCAAATGTTCTTAATTCATTAGAGCATTATTCCATTGGTAAATATTCCGGTAATAAGTTGGTTAGAAGCTTTGGCTCTTTTCATTTCCCAACTGCTTTAACTGCTTTTCCAAGGAAAGGAGAAAAAGAACAATTTGTAAATTACAATGGTCAAAACCACTTTATTATTGTAAAAGAAAATGAAGCCATTGTATTATCCCTAAAAAATTATGAATTTGTTGATTATATCTCAGCGTTTGCCCTTGCTTTTTGTTTTTTTGGTCTAATTCTCATCTGTTCTGAGCTATTAACGAAAAGAATAAAAATAGAGTCGTTCCATTTATCATTATCACTAAAAATCCAATATGCCGTGCTATTATTGGTGGTTTTTGTATTGGTTCTTTTCGCTGTGGGAAGCGGATACTATGTTCAAAAACAATTTCAACAATCTTCAGATGAAGTAATTGAAGAAAAACTGGCTTCTGTAGAGGAAGAGTTACGAGAAAAGGTAAGTAATCTCAGGAATTTAACTGTCGACTCGCATGGAAGTTTTTTGGAGGCAGTTCTTGTCAAATTGGCTCGTGTTTTCAAAACAGATTTAAACATATATGACGAGTCTGGTCATTTGGTTGCGTCTTCACGAAGTAAGGTTTTCAATCAAGGCCTGTTAAGTGAGCAAATTAACCCAGAGGCATTTGAAAAGATTAAAATGAAAAAAGCTTCATTTTTCACTCAGAAAGAAAACATTGGTCAATTGAATTATGTCTCTTCTTATCAACCGATTTATAATAGTGCGGAATCCTTATTAGGGTATGTGAATCTGCAACATTTTGGTCAACAGCAGGCATCTGATGAGCAGCTAAAGGCCTTCATTGTGGCAGTTATTAATGTGTTTATCATTCTATTGTTATTGTCTATTGGAATAGCTTTGATCGTTTCAAATTGGGTTACCTCACCCTTGAAATTGCTCCAAAAAAGAGTTTTTGGTTTGGAAATAACATCAGATGTTAAGATAGAATATTCTGGAAAAGATGAGATAGGAACCATCGTTTCAGCATACAATTTGAAATTGGATGCGTTGCAATCGGCAGCAAAAAAATTAGCGAAAACGGAACGAGAATCGGCATGGCGTGAAATGGCTCAGCAAGTGGCTCATGAAATCAAGAATCCACTAACCCCCATGAAATTGAATATTCAACAACTGCTTCGTGTTTACGACCCAACAGATCAACAGTCAACTGAGAAGGTAAAGCGAGTATTAAATTCTATCATTGAACAAATTGATGGGATGACTCGAATAGCCAACGAATTTTCCCGTTTCGCAAAAATGCCTGAACCAATTAAAAAAGAAGTGGACTTAATCGGTTTAATTCAAACTACTGTTTCTTTTTTCGAAGCAGAAGAAAAAATCAAGTTCAATCTTGTTTCGGTCGAAAAACAATTAATCATTAGCATCGACAAAGAACAATGGGTTCAAGTATTTAATAATCTCATCCAAAACGCTATTCATGCCTTAGATGGTAGGGGAAATGGTGAAATAACTATTTCAGTTTACAAAGTGGATGGTTGCATTTACATTGATGTTACAGACAATGGTTGCGGAATTTCAAAACAAGAACAAGAAAAATTATTTGTTCCCTATTTCACCACAAAAAGTTCAGGAAGTGGCATTGGATTATCAATGGTAAAACAAATTGTCGAAAATCACGATGGTGAAATTAGTTTTGAGTCGACACTCCACAAAGGAACAACTTTTCGAATTAAATTGTGATTTATTTGTTTCAATACCCGTTTCTAAAAAACGACTGAAAAATATCTTTTTGTTTCAAAAATTACGTTTTGGAAGATGAACAATCGCTTTCGGAGGTTCCTGACTTATACCCCCCTTGGTGTAGGATTAATCCTACACCAAGGGGTATAACCAAACATTACCCAACCATTTCAATGCCTTTGGTATGTTTTCTCTGGTTATTGGAACAGGAACGCAAATAAGCTCAACTTCATTTTCCGATGCAAATTGGGGGGCAGGCCTAAGTCAACTTCTATCGTTCAATGAAAATCTAATTTTAATAACTAGGGTCTGCTGAAAAAGTCAGAAAAGGATTAGAATCTAGGCGCAGTTCATTAAGGCATATACGAATATGCCAATATGACTGCAACGAAGAAGATGATTCTTTTCTGGCTATCGAACAAAAATATGC
>JBIIVA010000103.1:0-8575 GCA_044339705.1 Crocinitomicaceae bacterium | reverse complement strand
AGTTCAATGTCTTGGTAGCCTCTGTCAATTTGCTCGATGTTGTGAATCACACTTTTTCCTTTAGCAGATAACGCAGCGATTAGTAACGAAACACCGGCACGGATGTCAGGCGAAGTCATACTGATTCCTTTCAAATCATGTTCGCGGTTCAAACCAATAACTGTCGCTCGGTGTGGATCACAAAGAATGATTTGCGCTCCCATATCAATCAATTTGTCCACAAAAAACAAACGTGATTCAAACATTTTCTGGTGAATCAAAACGGAACCTTTGGCTTGCGTTGCAACAACTAAAATAATTGACAACAAATCCGGCGTAAATCCTGGCCAAGGGGCATCGTAGATAGTCAAAATAGAACCATCAATGAACGTGTCAATTTCATAATTCTCTTGAGCTGGAATGTAAATATCATCTCCCCTGCGCTCCAATTTGATTCCCATTCTGCGGAACACATTTGGAATGATACCCAAATTTTCCCAACTTACATCCTTGATGGTTATTTCTGATTTAGTCATCGCCGCCAAACCGATAAAACTTCCAATTTCAATCATGTCTGGAAGAATTCGATGATAACATCCCCCTAACGATTTAACGCCTTCAATGTGGAGCATATTCGAGCCAATTCCTGTAATTTTTGCACCCATTGAATTCAACATTTTACAAAGCTGCTGAATATAAGGTTCACATGCCGCGTTGTAAAAAGTTGTTTTTCCTTCAGCTAAAACGGCAGCCATTAAAATGTTAGCTGTTCCCGTTACAGAAGCCTCATCTAAATGAATGTAGGTTCCTTTCAGTTTTTTGGCTTCTACGGAATAGAAATGTTCTCCGGCATCATAATTGAATTTAGCTCCGAGTAGTGCAAAACCTTCAAAGTGAGTATCCAAACGTCTTCTACCAATTTTGTCTCCACCAGGCTTCGGAATAAATCCTCTTCCGAAACGCGCCAACAAAGGTCCAACAATCATAATTGAACCACGCAGCGAGGAGGCTCGCTTCTTAAAATCTTCCGTTTCTAAATATTTTAGGTCGATATCCTTGGCCTGAAAAATATAAGTTCCCTTTTCCACCTTTTCCACCTTAACGCCCATCGTCTGCAACAAGGCAATTAGCTTGTTAACATCAATGATATCCGGAACATTGGAAATAGTTACTTTTTCTTCTGTTAGAAGTGGAGCACATAAAACTTGAAGCGCTTCGTTTTTTGCTCCCTGTGGATGCAATTCACCTTTCAAAGGCTTTCCACCATAAATTTCAAATGAAGCCATAATTTATTGCTTTTTGAATTTCTTTTTTTGTTTAAAGTTCTTATTCTTACCTTGATTGAATTTCTTATTCATACCCATTGAGCGAAGCAAAGTATTAGTGTTTACCAATTCATCAGGGTTTTCGAGAATCAATTCACCCTTGGATAATTCCTTTAAATTTTGTGCGATAACATTGTTTTCAACCGCATCGTTGTTATGAGACAAATATTGCTTTTTCATGAAATTTGCCATCGTATTTTTAAGATATTCCTTTTCAGTTGGCTTTTCAATTTTTTTCGATTCTTCCAATATAGCTTGCGTGTATTTCCCATAATGCCCGAACTTAATGGAGCTTTTCGGGTAATCCATCAATTGTGGTTTCTCATTCAGTACTTCTGGTTTTGGAATTTCATAAGGAGAATCTACGTCCAAATTGAAATCGGACATTACAAAAAGGTGTGTCCATAGTTTGTGACGAAAATCGTCTACATCGCGCAAATGTGGATTCAATTGTCCCATTACCTCAATAATCGCTTGAGCAGCGCGATTTCGTTCATTTCGATCAGCTATTTCCATGGCATGAGCAATCATATTTTGAACGTTTCTGCCATATTCAGGTAGAATTAATCGACCTCGTGTTGTATTGTATTCCATTTATTAATTTTCTAAGTGTTTTGCTAAAGCATTGTCATATAGGTATTTAGCTTCTGTAATGAATCCAAAATGTTCCTCGTCCACTTGTAGTTTTCCTTTGGTAACATGACCAAGTAAGGTTATATTCACACCTGTTTCAACCATATATTCTAAAAATGCTTCTTCCATATCTTCTGTTAGTGAAACAACAACTCTTCCTTGACCTTCACCGAAAAGGAAAGCATCTTCTCGAATTTCTGAATCAGTTACGATATCAAAACCAAGTTCCCTTGGCATACTCATTTCTATCAAAGTTACATATAATCCTCCATCAGACACGTCATGAACTGCATTTACCAAATTATTTGCAATTAATCCTTTAACTGCTTGTTGCATTTGAAATTCTTTTTCAAGGTCGAAAAAAGGAGCTGTAGAGGCTTTAATTCCGTGATATGAAGCCAAATATTCCGAAGATGAAATATCTTCTTTATAATCACCAACCATGAAAATCAAATCGCCTTTTTGTTTGAAATCGAGTGTCATTATTTTTTCTTTGTCAGGCACGATTCCAATCATACCGATAGTCGGTGTTGGGAATACAGGAACTTCTTTTCCTCCAATGGATGTTTGATTATAGAAAGAAACATTTCCACCGGTTACAGGAGTTTCAAATTTTAAACAAGCGGCAGACATTCCTTTAATGGCTCCAACAAATTGCCAATAGGATTCTGGATTGTATGGATTTCCAAAATTCAAACAGTTTGTTATCGCACTTGGATTTCCACCTGCACAAACTATATTTCTTGCTGCTTCGGAAACCGCTATCATAGTTCCAACTTCAGGATCTGCATTGACGTAACGTGAATTACAATCAACTGTCATTGCCAGAGCTTTATTCGTTCCTTTGATGTTTACAATTCCCGCATCAGAAGGACGATTCGTAGTCATGTTTCGTGTACCTACCATCGAATCGTATTGCTCATAAACCCATCGTTTCGATGCGATGTTTGGCATTTGAAGTAATTTAAATCCAACTTCTTTTAAATCCGATGGCTTTTGGATTTGATTGATATCGAATTTCTTGAATTCTTGATAATAGGCAGGTTCTTTATAATCTCTTTTGTATTGTGGTGCGCCTCCTCCGAGTACAAGTGATTCAGCTAGAACGTCACCCACTAATTCACCATGCATGTAGTAGCGAATGCGACCGGTATCTGTTACATGACCAATTTCTTCGGCATGCAAATCCCATTTAGTAAATATTTCTTTTACAACAGATTCCTTGCCTTTTTGAACTACAACGAGCATGCGTTCTTGAGACTCGGATAAAAGAATTTCATAAGGAAGCATATTTTCTTGACGAGTTGGAACCTTGTCCAAATGAATTTCCATTCCAACGTTTCCTGCTGCACTCATTTCACACGTAGAACAAGTAATTCCAGCTGCACCCATGTCCTGCATTCCAACAATAGCATCGGTTTCAGCTAATTCCATCGTTGCTTCCAAGAGTAGTTTTTCCATAAATGGATCCCCTACTTGAACAGAAGGCAAATCGTTCGCCGAATCTTCAGTAATGTCTTTGGATGCAAAGGCTGCTCCAGCTATTCCGTCTTTTCCAGTTGCCGAACCTACAATGAAAACCGGATTTCCTGGGCCTTTAGCTGTTGCTGAAATGGTTTTTTTCGTGTCGATAATTCCTGCTGAAAATGCATTGACTAATGGGTTCGTGTTATAAGATTCATCAAAAAATACTTCGCCACCAACGATTGGAATTCCAAAAGCGTTCCCGTAATCTCCAATTCCTTTTACAACACCTTTTACCAACCACTTTGTTCTGGCAGATTCGATATTTCCAAAACGCAATGAATTTAATTGAGCAATTGGACGCGCTCCCATGGTAAAAATATCGCGATTTATTCCTCCAACTCCTGTTGCAGCACCTTGATAAGGTTCTAATGCACTTGGGTGGTTGTGTGATTCAATTTTGAAAACACATCCCAATCCATCACCAATATCTACCAGTCCCGCATTCTCTTCGCCGGCTTTAACGAGCATATGTGGACCATCTTTTGGCAACGTTTTCAGCCATAAAATTGAATTTTTATAGGAACAATGCTCAGACCACATAACCGAGTAAACAGCAGTTTCTGTAAAGTTTGGGGTTCTACCAAGAATTTCCTTGATCATATCAAATTCTTCTGCTCTTAGTCCCAAATCAATTGCTTGTTCGAGTGTCGCTTCTTTTTGCAAAGTGGATTCCATGAAATATTTTTTGTGCAACAAAAGTAGTTAATATAAAACTATTCTTGTTTTTGTAAACAAGCTAATTCAATCTATTTTTTGAACAATTTTATATGAGTTTTTTGACCTTTAGAGCTCAATGTTTTGAGATTGCTCCTTTTTTGCCTTTCGGAATGTCAAATATCCACGTATAATATCCAACGAAGTGACTTTTAAAAAATCCCATTTGACGCTCTAATTCTTTCGGAAAAAAGATTCGATTTTCTTTTTTTAGTCCTTTTGCTTTCACTTGAGCAGCAACTCCATCTTGTAAACAGGGGGCGTTTCTTTGATTCGGTTCAAAATTGGCGCCGTATTGCCAAACTTCATTCCATTCTTTAGTAATTGTCCTTCCAACTCCTGCATTTTCAGGCGCCAAAAGGTAGAATCCACCAAAATTAATTTTTCCTCTGAGTTCTTGAATTATTCCTAGAGAGTATGCATAACCCATGCTATGGCATACAATGAAAAGTGTGTCGTTCTTAGAGCTATTTGGTAATTCATTCAACAACATATTGAGGTTAATACCAGCTATTCGACCTGATTTTCTTCGTTTCTGAAAGCCAATGGTATTTTCTTTTGTGGCCAATAATGAATAGGTTTCAACAGTTTTGTTGCCTGCAATTTTAGTTCGGTAGCAAATATGATTTTTCAAATTTTTGCATGGATTTGGATAAATTGCTGAGGTGGTAGAAAAATTCACAACGGATTCAAAATTGGAGGTGGCAACGGAGTGATGTCCATCGGCATACCAAATTTCAGATGGATTGATTCGATCAATAAACAAGTTATTGATTCCATTCCAAGGAGTCCAGTATTGATGTCGATCGAAATCGTGTAATACATTCTTCGAATCTGGGTATTCAACCCCATTTTTTTGAATGTCTTTCAAATTATCTTCCAAGGAATTGCTAACTGAAACCGGACGGTAACCATTGACAAAAACTAAAATTCTTTTGGCCGGATCATTTAAAACCAATTTAGAGGTGATATTTTTTCCTTTGAGATTATATACTTCGTTCTTAATGAGCTCATTATTTTCAGTGTAGTAATTAAATATGACATAGGGACAATCAGCTTTTCGAATAAATTTATTATTGATTTTAGAATTTGAATAAAGTATCAGTTTGTTTTTCGATCCAACGAACTTTCCTGTAAGGTTTTCACCATTCTTTTTCAACTCGAAATAGAGTACTTTTTGTTCTTTTGTTACTTTCCAATCTCCCCCTTCCTTTTGAAAACACTGATTGAATTGTCCTTTTGCCAATTTCTTCATGAATAGACTTTTATTGGCGAGTTTTAATTCCATATCTTCAAGATCTTTTCCTGTAAAGTCTCGAAGATAAATAGATTTTAGAAAGCTATTTTCGAAATAAAAATCTACTGCGAAAAAAGTCGCAAATTGAATAGTAAAAAAAAGTAACCAAAGCGTAAATTTCAAAAAACGCAGAGAAAATCGTTTTATGAAACTACTTTTTTCAATCAAACGATTAAATCTTCCTCGAAAATAGAGCGTGAGCATAATTGTAAGAAGTAAACTAATCAAATGAACTGAACAGATTGAATGATTCGAAATTGTAAATAATTCCTTGAAGAAGGGGTTTGTAACTTTTCTGTAAACCAGTAAAGAATTGTTCAATTCAGCTTGCTTAATACTTGAGAAAGGATCTTTCGGATCGAATTCAATTTCTCCTTTCTCATTGGCCTCCCACAAAAATTTACAAACCAATCCGTTGTTTGCGGATACGTTCTCAAAATCATCATAAATGGAAAATGAGGTTAGTTTTTCTCGAAGATGAACACATTGTTCCCAATTGAAGACTTTTCCGGCAGTATCAAAGGGACTCATCACATTTAATGAATCTGTTTCAAACTTAAGTCCCAAACAAGATCCTAAATTCAAGTTGACCGTATTTTGATTTTGCAGTCCTTTTTCGGTAATAAACGCGATTGATTTGCCTGGGATTGAATACCCATGAATTGAATCTGATAAATATTCTGGGATTATGAAAAAGTAGATTGAATTGGGTTCTATTTCGAAGCGCTCAAAATAAATATTTCGAGCAAGTTTCATTTCTTTTGTAAACTGTTTGTGATCAGCGAATGGATTATTCCATTTAACTCGATTTTCAAGCCTCAGTTGGGGTAAAACAGCCGATTCAATAAGGATTTTAGCTTTCCTGAATGGTTTCCCAATCTCATTAAATTTTGTTCGATTAATATTTGAACCAACAGGAATTAAATAGAGATTTATTTTTTTGTTCTTTACAGAAAGTGAGTCAAAGGAATTTTGGGTATATGTTTGACCATAAATGTTCGAGATAGCGAAAGAAAAAAAAGAATAAACAATTAAAAACAAACACCGACAAAACATTCAGTATTTTACAAGTGCATAAAATTCTTCTTTGCAAGCAATTCATCTTCGGATTCCCTGTAGTCAGGATCATCAACGCAGCAATCTACTGGGCAAACAGCCGCGCACTGAGGCTCATCGTGAAAACCAACACATTCCGTGCATTTTTCATGTGCGATGTAGTAAACGTCCATGTTTACTGGTTCTTGTGATTGATCCGCAAGCATTTCGTCTCCCTCCAAAGTTGTAATGATTCCTTTTAAAGACGTACCGTCCGAATATTTCCATTCAGCGCCGCCTTCGTAAATTGCATTATTTGGGCATTCAGGTTCACAAGCCCCACAGTTGATACATTCATCTGTAATCATTATCGCCATAGCAACTAATTTTTTGCAAATATAACAACGTAAAACCGAATGATTTGTTCAGTTAGTGAGATTTTTTAAAATCCAGTATGAATTTCTTCTTCAACTGATTGTTGTAGTTAAATTTGTATCGTGAAAAAAGAACAACTCATTCCGGCATTTTGTCAGCTTGGAAGAATAATGAATCACGTCGGAAACAATCTCCCTTGGTTCGGTTATGAACTTGGATTAACTGAGAATGAACTTGATGAGATTAACTCTGTCATTCAAACACAACAACATTTTAATGGTTGGTTCACTGAAGAATTAACGCGAAAGTCGTTGAGAAATTTAAGTTTGTGGTTAAATGAAGAAGACTTAACCAATTGGCTTTCAATTTACAAATTTTCGGATAATCCAAAGAACGTCGCCGTTATCATGGCTGGAAATATACCACTGGTTGGTTTTCATGATTTTTTATGTGTTTTGGCTTCCGGAAATAATGTCATTTGTAAATTGAGTTCCGAAGACAATAAGTTGTTGCCGATTCTTTCGAAGATTTTAATACAACTCCAACCTGAATTCGAAGAACGAATCACTTTTTCGGATCGAAATTTAAAAGGATTTGATGCGATAATCGCCACTGGGAGTAATAATTCATTACTTCATTTCAAAGAGTATTTTTCAAAATACCCACATTTATTCAGACACAATAGAACATCCATCGCTTTTTTGACCGGAGAGGAAACGAAAGTTGAGCTTTCGCTTTTAGGAACTGATATATTGGATTATTTCGGACGAGGCTGTCGGAATGTAACTCATTTGTTGTTGCCTAAGGGATTTGAATTGAATCGATTTTTTGAAGCCATTGTCGATCAAGGGGATGTTATCAACAATAAAAAATACGGAAATAATTACGACTATAATAAAGCGATTCATTTGTTGAATCAGGCTGTTTTCCTTGATAATAATTTCATTCTGCTGAAAGAAAGCAAGGAATTGTTTTCGCCTCTTGCCATGGTTCACTATCATTATTATGAAAGCGAGATGGAAGTTACAAGTTACTTACAGAATCATCAAAATGACATTCAATGTATTGTCGGAAGAAATTATATCCCGTTTGGAAAAGCGCAATGTCCCTCTCTAGCTGATTACGCAGATAAAATTGATACGATGAAGTGGTTGAATGAATTATAAAATTTTTTCAGTTCATGTTGATTAACATCACCTACAAATTCACCGCTCCCGTTTGGAAACATTCCGCCATCGGGGGATGGTATTTTGTATCTCTTCCCGTAGAATTGAGTAATGAAATAAGAGAAAATTTAAAGTGGCAAGAAGAAGGTTGGGGACGTCTAAAAGCAAGTGCAAAAATTGGAAATTCAGAATGGAATACAGCCATTTGGTTCGATACAAAACATCATACCTATTTACTACCCATAAAAACTGAAATCAGAAGGAAAGAAAAGATAGAATTGAATCAACTAATTGAACTATCAATATGGTTATGATCCTTTCAATTTGTAGAACTTAATTTAAGCTATAACGTAACATCGTTCATTTTTGATATGGCTGATGCAATTAATACATTTCTAAACTCTGTCAAATCACTTTGCCCCAAAGTAACAGAGGCCGAATTAGCCTATTTGGAAAGTGGCTTAACCGTCAGAGAACTAAAAGCAAAGCATTTCTTCATTCACGCCAATACCATTCAAAAGGAG
>JBIIVA010000102.1:0-8618 GCA_044339705.1 Crocinitomicaceae bacterium | reverse complement strand
TCTTATTTTTCATGACTTTTTTCGATTTGGGTTTTGATTCAGAAATGCTTTCCAACTATTTCCTCCAGACTTATTGTGCTCGCCTACCCCTTTTGAAAAATGGTGACAAACCGCGACAGCCAATCCATCCGTCGCATCCAAATACTTGGGCATTTCATCAAAATTCAATAATTTCTGCAACATGGCTGCAACTTGCTCCTTGGATGCCGCACCACTGCCAGTTATGGATTGTTTTACCCTTCTAGGAGAATATTCCTCGAATGGAATGTTGTGATTCAAACAAGCTGCGATAGCTACCCCTTGAGCTCTTCCCAATTTCAACATGGATTGAACATTTTTACCAAAAAAAGGAGCCTCAATGGCCATTTCATCAGGTTTGTATTCTGTAATTAATCCATTCAATCGGTCTAAAATTCGCTTCAACTTGTCGGGTTGATTAGCCAACTTACTCAATTGAATAACACCAAAATTCAACATGGATAATTTCCCCTTTTGAATATGAATGATACCGTAACCAAGCACCGTTGTTCCGGGGTCAATTCCGAGAATTATCTTATCTTCAACCATTGAAATAATTTTCCTTGATTAAAACTAATTATTTTCGACCGAAACTTGTTCTTTTCCTCAAAGGAATCCTATTTTGTTTGTTTATTTATCTATTGATTTCTCGTGCTGAAAAAGTTCATCTTTCCGAAATAAAATTCGATAATTTCTGGGCATTCAGCGGTTGTTTCCTGTTGACACCAGTCAATTGGTTTTTTGAATGGCTCAAGTGGAAATTAATAGTCCAAAAAATTGACGAAGAAAATAATCCATCGAACTTTAGAGCCTTTGCCTCTGGTGCTATTTCCTCTTTTTTAACGCCCTCTTTGAGTGGAAATTTTCTAGGAAGAATGCTATACTACGGCAAATCCAAGCGATGGAAAATTACCGTTTTTTCAACGACAGCAAATTTTTCTCAATTTCTAGTAGCTTTTGTTTTTGGTTTGCTGGCATTATCACTTCTTGGTAACACATCGCTATTTCAAGTACATATCATTGTTGTTTTAATTCTATTTATTCTTCTAACTTTTCTCTATTTTTTTGGAGAACTGATTTCCGCTCAAATCCCTATTAATCAAATTCAATTAGTTTCTAACTTAATAAATAAAGGCCCATCAAGATTGCTTTTTTTAGGTATTTCTTTGTTACGTTATGTCATTTTTGTCTCTCAATATGCACTCGCTTTGAATGCATTTGGAATTGAAATAGCTTTTGAAGTTATCATCGTAATTCCAATTGTGTTTTTGTTCATTACCCTATCGCCATCGCTGTTCTTTGGGAAAATTATAGTACGCGAGTCGATCGCAGTTGCTGTTTTTGGATTGATGGGATACGCGACATCACCAGTTATCTTTGCTTCGTTCACTACTTGGTTTTTTAATTTATTTTTAACGGCAATGATTTCGCTTTTTATAGTCAAAAAATCGAGTTGATGGGGATTGTCATTTCTTTTGGAATTTGTTACTTCATCCTTTTATTTTCAATTCTTGGGATAGGATTGATATTTCAGCATAAAAAAGAGAAAAGTTACCAGTTTGGAAAAAAGATACAGCTTGAAAATCTCACTTTGATAGTTCCATTCCGAAATGAGGGAAAACGAATTCATGGATTAATTCAGAGCTTGATAAGTAGTAGTAAGTTACCGAAACAAATTTTATTTGTTAATGACCATTCTGATGATCAAAGTACTTTAAAAATAGAAGAGCAACTTTGGAAATTAAGTAACATTCAGATTTTGAATCTTCCTGATGAATTGGAAGGTAAAAAGCAAGCGATTCGATATGGAATTGACAAAACGAATACCGAATTTGTATTAACATTAGATGCTGATGTACAATTCAACACACATTATTTTCAAGCATTGGAGCAACTAGGCGTGGCTGACTTATATTTATTGCCTGCCATTATGAAAGCAAAAAAACCATTTCATTTTCTCTATGAAATAGACCTCCATCTGATCAACGCGATCAATACAGGGATCAATGGACTTAACAGACCAATTATTGCGAGTGGAGCGAACCTATTATTTAAACGAAAAACTTTTCTAGCCTTCGATCGTTTTGAAAGTCATGCTCACATACCCAGTGGAGATGATATTTATTTGCTACGTGATTTTAGAGAAGCAAAATGTGATATTCGACTTGTGGCACAATCATCTTTTCAGGTAGAAACAGAAACTCCTCAATCGTTGCATGAATTTTTACATCAACGCATACGTTGGATAGCAAAAACGGGTAATGTTAGCGATCACTTGAGCACTGCCTTGGCAATTATTCAATTTGTGTTCATTCTATCTTTTTGGGTAATTGAAATCGATTTGATTATTAAAAAAGATTTCATTCTTGCCATAGAATTTTATGGTCTGAAAACGATATTAGATATGTTGTTTTTCTTTTGCTACTTCAAAGAATTTAATCGACTTACAGCCTTGTTCTTAATACCAATTTACCAATTGATTTTTCCCATTTACAATCTTTTACTCATGATTTTAATGCCTTTTTTCAAACCTATTTGGAAAGGGCGTTATGCTGGGCTCAATGGTCACTTGCAGAGGTAATGTTTCCTTCCTCCACCAACGAATCGCCGCGCATTTTTAAAAATAATTGAATCAAAGCTATAACATCTTTTTCACAGTAAACGCGGATACGATCTAAGTCATTTTCTTCATAATAAACGCGTGCTACATCAGCACCAGAGATATCATCTTTAGGAGTAGGAATATTGAAAACGTGACAAAGCAAAGCAAGTGAAGTGTACGACTTGTAATCTCCAAATTTCCAAAGTTCAAGTGTATCCAAATGGGAAACTTCCCAAGGTTTTTTACCTGCAATGTCGAGAATTGATGGCAGTTTAATTCCATGAATCAACATTCTTCGGCAAATGTATGGAATATCGAACTCTTTTGAATTATGCCCACAAAGCGAATGGTATGGGGTATTGTAATGATCGTCTAGCAAAGTTTTGAATTGTTTCAAAAGCGTTTCTTCGTCATCGTGGGCAAATGATTTCAATCGTATGGTTCTTCCGAGGCTCGTTTCTTTCACCATTCCCACAGAAATACAAATGATTTTTCCAAATTCAGAAAGTATTCCACCTTTTTCACCATAAAGCATTTCAAATGATTTTTCCTCGTTTTGCGAAAAGCGCGTTTTGGTATTGAATAGCTCTCTTGTTTTTTCATCTAAATCCTGATAAATGTATGTCTGTGGAACGGTTTCGATGTCCAAAAAAAGGATTTTTTCTAATTGAATTTTGTCTAACATAATATTTTATTTTACTTGAATTTAACAAAAAATAGAATAAATGAAGGCTTATTGTCTATTTTTTTCACGAGTATCATAAAAAGCGGATTTTTTCTTTGACACTTAGTTCTTAAATTTATGCCATGAAAAAAGTTCTTTTGTTGTTAGTCCTTTGTTCCTCATTTAATTTAAAGGCACAAAATCATACTTGGCAATCCTTCATTGACTCCATTCCAACACTTTCGTCCCCTCGTGCATGCGATTTAAACAATGACGGAATAAAGGATATTGTAATTGGGGGTGGCACCGATGCAGTATTCAGTAACAACGGGGTAATGGCTTTTGATGGTGTCAATGGAAATCTACTTTGGAAAAGAGCTGCTCGCAACGAAGTCTTTGGAAGTGCAATATTTCAGGATATTACCAATGACGGCATTCAAGATGTGTTCATTGCTGGTCGGCAGGCTCAATTGTTAGCTATAAATGGCTCAAATGGACAATTAATTTGGGATTACTTTCCCTACAACACAAATCCCGCGGACAGTGGTCTTTACAACTTCTACAATCCGCAATTTATTTCCGATGTAAATAATGACGGCATTAATGATTTGTTAGTCGCAAATGGAGGTGATCATGCTGCACCGGATTGGCAAACCGATAGGCCTCCAGGTCACATTATGGTTATCAGTGGTTCCGATGGGAGTTTAATTGCAAAAGGTGTAGTGCCTGATAGTGCAGAAACCTATTGCTCGCCAATATTAGCGGATATTCAAAACAATGGTAACAAGTGGATACTTTATGGAACCGGGGGTGAAAATTTAGGAGGGTCTTTTTGGGCTTGTCCGTTGAATGACTTATTGATAAATCAAACTCTTTCAAATTCGATTCAGTTAGTTTCTTCCTTCAACAAAGGCTTCATTGCCCCGGCCTCTTTGTATCAAACCAACTCAGGAACCTATGATATTCTTATTCAAGGATTTGATGGCCGAGTAACTAAAATAATTGGAAATTCTTGGAATGTGGCTTGGAATTTTGCTTTACCAAATACCGAATCCAGCGCCGCACCGGTTATTGGTAATTTTTCAGGTGCCGATTTAACTCCTGATGTTTATGTGAGCTTATTCAAAGGTATTTCTCCTTCCTATACCGATTTCTATCAAGTTATGCTTGATGGAGAAACAGGGATGATGGAATTCAAAGACAGTTTGGGAAATTTGGGGTATACTTCCGGAAACGCGATTGATCTCAACAACGATGGAAGAGATGAGGCTATTGCTTCACTAACTTATCTTGAAAATGGAGCATACAAGAATAAAATTCAAGTAATTGATTTTCAAAATAGCCAAGTCTACCAATTAGGAAGCACATACACAGGGGTAAATTTGGGCTCAACTCCTTTTTTCGGAAACATTGACTCAGACAATCAATTAGAGCTGGTTTTTGCTACCAAAAGAGATTCAACAAACCCGGCTGGTTGGAAAGGAATTTATGTAAGAAGAGTTGATCTTCCCAATACTTTTCCGAATGCCGGCATAGCTTGGGGAAGTTACATGTCTAGTAAGGCCGATGGTGTTTTTTCATATCTCCCCATCAATTGTGGTCAGGGGAGCATATTAGCATCTCTAAATGTTAGTAATCCAAGTTGCAATGGTTTATCGACAGGTCAAATCAACCCGATAATGAATAACACAAGTGGTCCGTTGACTTACTTTTGGTCAACTGGACAAACAACTACTCAACTTCAAAATATATCAGCTGGGAATTATTGGCTGCATGTAACCAATGCCAATGGGTGTTACGAATACAGAAATGTCAACGTCAATGACCCCTATATCCTATCCTTTGGCGGTATTTCGCCTCCAACTTGTCCTGGAGGAACGAATGGAATGGCAACAGTTAATTCTACAGGTTGTCCATGTCAGTTTAATACATGTCAGTTTCTTTGGGAAAATGGTATTACGACTAAACCTAATAATCAACTTGTGTCCGGATGGAATCAAATCACCATTACACATCCTGATGGTTGCGTTGTTGTAGACTCGGTATTCGTTCAAGAGTCATTGCCTGTTGTGGCAAATGAGTCCATAGATCATGTTACGTGTTTTGGAGGAAGCGATGGTCGCATTGAGCTAGTTTCTGATCCTTCCCTTGCACCACAAAATTTCGATTGGTCGAATGGGGATACAACAAATCAAATTACCAACCTAAATGCAGGATACTACACCGTTATTGTTTCAGATAGCAGAAATTGTTTGGACACCTTGGAATTTCAAATAACTCAAAACCCAAAAATTGAATTCGCCTATTCTTCGGAGCATATTTCCTGTTTCGGTTTGGAGAATGGGTTGATTCAAATTGATTCTGTTTACGGTGGAATTGGCTTTTATACCCACTATTTAAATAACTCGACTTTTAGCAATCAGGTGAATAATCTAGCTACCGGCAATTATCAGTTATGGGTTAAAGATTTGGGAAATTGTTCCTCTGATACGATTAGCTTTTCGTTAACCCAACCTACAGAGTTGCAACTTGTTTTAACTGCGACAGCAGCGACGACCAATCAAAGTTTAGATGGAACTGCATTGGCTTCAATTTCTGGAGGAACTCCTCCTTATATTGTCACTTGGAATGACTTAAATTCACAGGAAGGTAATTTGGCAGTTTATTTAAATCCCGGTTGGTATACTAGTTTGGTTACCGATGCCAATGGTTGTGAGGTGAGCGATTCTGTTTATGTTGAGCTAATAGCCGGCATGACAGATTTAAAAAAGTCAAATCTTTTCATTTTTCCCAATCCAATGACGGATCAATTGTTTATAAGTCAGGTTGTCGAAAATGTGAAAATTCTAGATTTATCAGGTCGATTAGTTTTGGAATCAAAACAAACAGAAAGCTTATATCTTAAAGGACTAAGCCCTGGAAAATACTTGGCTAGTATTGAAACTCCAAAGGGAAAACTAATTTTACCTTTCAGTAAACTCTAGTCAATACCTTGAATCAATGTCCGAAAATCTTCACATTTCAACTGGTACAAAAGCGGAAAAATATCTCGAATTGATTCCTCAAGTCAAAGCATTACTTACTTACGAGTCCGATTCGATTGCTAATCTTTCGAATTTCGTTGCTGCCTTAAAACAAACTTTTGATTTCTTTTGGGTGGGATTTTACTTGGTAAAAGAAGATGAATTGGTTTTAGCCCCCTTTCAAGGTCCGATCGCATGCACTCGAATCAGAAAAGGAAAAGGAGTCTGTGGTGCTAGTTGGGAGCAAGGAAAAACAATTCTCGTTCCAAATGTGGATGAATTCCCGGGACACATTGCCTGTAGTTCACTATCGAAGAGTGAAATAGTCATTCCTCTATTTAAAAACAACGAGGTGATAGGAGTTTTAGATGTAGATAGTGACCAATTAAATGACTTCGACGAGGTAGATGAAAAATATTTAACCGAACTTTGCGAATGGCTTACAATCATTATTTGATTCTTATTGTCTCGCTAATTGTGGTCGGTTGTGCTGAAGTTGGTATTATCTCAGGAGGCTCTAAAGATGAAATCGCGCCTAAAATTGTTAAATCATCCATTCAAAATGGCACAACCAACTTTGATCAGCAATCCGTTGAGTTTACGTTTGACGAATTTGTGCAACTAAACAAACCCACGGAAAATATTTTTATAGTTCCTCAACATGCGAAGCCAGAAACACAATTGGTTAAAAAAACCTTGAAAATTTCGCTTTCAAATGAATTGAAAAAAAATACAACTTACACATTGTATTTGAATGCGGCAGTTAAGGATGTCACTGAGGGGAATGATTCATTGATGCAATTTACGTTTTCCACTGGCTCCAAATTGGATTCGTTGAAGTTTTCAGTTCGCACTTTGGATGCGTTTTCCAATCAGGTCAAATCAAAAGTAACGGTTGGTCTTTTTGATTCGATTAATGCAGAAAAACCAATTTATTTTGGACAGACCAATCAACAGGGTTTGGTTACTTTAACTGCTATAAAAGAAGGAATTTACTTTTGCAAAGCATTTGAAGATAAGAATAAAGACTTAAAAATTCAGTTGGATGAATCACAGGATTGGAATTTTGAACCCATTCAAATCTCTGGGAATTTAAAAGACTCGTTACCCATGAAATTATCCACGCCTCTGCAATCGGATAAATTCAAAAATGCCAAGTTGCTGCCTCCAGGACTAATTGCTTTACACGTTCCAAAGGCAATCGAAATCAATAAAATTTTGCTCAACGAAGAGAATCTAACGAATGGAAAACATTGGTGGAGAACTTCGGATGATAGTTTACAAATTTCTGCAGGAAACCGAACAGAAAATGAAATTCGATTAGTAATAAATTCCGATACATTCAATGTACGCCGAACTGAAAAAAACAAATTGATGAAATTGAATCCTAAAAACATAACTGATGAAAAAGAAATTTCCAATGTTTCGCAATTTGAGGTCATGGATTTCATTGAATCTCTTGACACGGCAAAAATTAACCTATTTAAATTAACTGACAGTTCCAAAGTTAATTATACAGTTAACTTTAGTCAAAATAAAATCCAAATACAACCAATCGATAAATCGGTAAGAAAATACACCATTGTTTTCAAGGAAGGTGCGATCGATGGACGAAGCGGTAAGAAAAATATCCTTTCGAAAAGCGATGTAATTTCGAAAGAGGAACGTGAATTCGGGTCGTTAATTGTAAAGTGTAACAAACTTATTGAACATGGTATTTTACAGCTTTTGGATAATGAAAAAATAATTGATGAGCAAAAGTTAAGTTCTCAAAAGAACCCTATAACTTTCAATCGATTGACTCCGGGTGAATATACGTTTCGGATCATTGATGATGTGAATCAAAATGGGCAATGGGATCCGATTTCGCCTGCAAAAAGAGCAAAAGCTGAACGTGTTTTTCAGTTTTCAACCCCAGTAAAAGTTCGAGCGAATTGGGAGGTGGAAACCATTTTGGAATTGAAGGATTTGTGAGTTTCTATATGGGTTTAGAATAAATCAAAGCGTATAGCTTTTTTCAATTTAAATTTAAAACAAATGCAACTTTTAATTTTAATGGGGAATTAATTTCAAAACAGGAAAAGCAAAAGGATTTCCCTCTCTTTTTCCGGAAAGGCTATTCAATTATTCCGTTAAATCGACAAAAATAAAGTTGTAATGTCATGGCTTTCTTATGAGCTAAGATAGGGTCTGCTGAAAAAGTCAGAAAAGGATTAGAATCTAGGCGCAGTTCATTAAGGCATATACGAATATGCCAATATGACTGCAACGAAGAAGATGATTCTTTTCTGACTATCGAACAAAAATATGC
>JBIIVA010000013.1:0-29813 GCA_044339705.1 Crocinitomicaceae bacterium | reverse complement strand
CCATTTCATGAAAACGTAGAATCGACCTTAGAACATTCCGATCGCGCCACAGGGGAAAGAGAATTGGGAATTCATCCAACATCTGGAAGAAAAGTTATTGCAAGAATTGGTCGCTTTGGTCCAATGATTCAAGTTGGTGACGAGAAAGAAGATGGAGAAAAAGCACTTTTTGCATCGCTTCAGCCAAGTCAGTCGATTGGTTCAATAACATTGGAAGAAGCACTTGAACTTTTCAAGTTACCTCGCGTTCTTGGAAATTACGATGGTCTCGAAGTTAAGGCAAACACAGGGAGATTTGGACCTTATGTTCAGGTTGGAAAAACATTTGTTTCCATTCCAAAAGGCGAGGATCCAATTTCAATTTCACTTGAAAGAGCACTAGAATTGTATACTGAAAAACAAACCGCTGCAGCGAACAATTTGATAAAAACCTTCGATAGTAGGGAAGACGTTCAACTTCTCAATGGTCGATACGGTGCTTATTTGAAAATTGGAAAAAACAATTATAAACTTCCTAAAGATAAAAAACCTGAGGAATTTACACTAGCTGAATGTTTGGAAATCGCTGAGAATCAGGGAACGAAAAAAACGACTAAAAGAAAATAAATCTTCTAAATTCCATATTTTTATACATTTGTATTATGAATGGCAGTGTCAATAAAGTAATTCTAATTGGTAATCTCGGTAAAGATCCAGAAATCAAGAGACTAGAAAATGGGGCGGTAATTGCCTCATTCCCGTTGGCGACTTCAGAGATTTTTACTGATAAAAATACTGGAGAAAAAAGAGAAATCACGGATTGGCACGACATAGTTCTATGGCGGGGGTTAGCGGAGGTTGCTGAAAAATATATCCGAAAAGGCACAAAAGTATATGTTGAAGGAAAATTGAAAAAGCGATCATGGCAGGATAAGGAAGGAAACAATCGTTATGCTACTGAAGTTGTTGGAGACGATTTGACAATTCTATCACGACCTGACGCAGATAGATCAACATCATCTTATTCATCGGAAGGTAAACCCTCAAGCCCTTCAGCTATGCCAGATTTATCGCCATCATCGGATGATAATGTACCATTTTAAGTCGAATGAATAGTTCTGATCCTTCCAGTCAAAATTTGTATCAAGTCGTTGAATTCGGCTTCAGTTCATCTACGTTACTTTATTTACTTCTAGTTTTGGTTTTGTTGTTTTTGGCGGCGCTGATGTCTGGCTCCGAATCTGCTTTTTTTTCTTTGAAACCGGCTGAAACGGATTCTCTCAAAAAAGAAAATACTCCCAAAGCGAAGATGATTTTAGAGTTGATTTCAAAGCCTAAGGAACTTTTAGCAACACTTTTGATCATACATAATTTCGTAAACGTGGGGGTAGTAATTCTGTCTACCTTTATTATGGATCAACTTATTCCAACCCAACCGGGAACAGAATTAACAAGGTTTTTATTAGAGGTTGTTGGAATCACTTTTCTAATCTTGTTGACGGGAGAGGTGATACCAAAAATTTTTGCGACTAGAAATTCCTTGCGAGTTGTCAATTGGGTGGCCTATCCTTTGAATGTCTTTCGCACAACCCCTCCTGTTTCTTGGATAAAGGTTGTTTTAGTAAAGGGTTCGTTCTTCATTCAAAAAATGACAAAAAGTTCGGTTCAAGTTACAACGGATGAATTGGAACAAGCTTTGGCTCTTACCAAAGAAGATTCGGACTCAGAAGAAGATCATAAAATTTTAGAAGGAATTGTTCGATTTGGAAAAACGGAGGCTTGTCAGATAATGACTCCACGTGTAGAAGTTGAAGCGATATACTCGGAATTAAATATAAAAGAAGTACTCGATTTTATTTTGGAAGCAGGATATTCGAGAATTCCAGTCTTTAGAGACTCACAAGATAATGTTATTGGTATTTTATACATCAAGGATTTACTCCCATTTTTGGATCAGTCCGAAGATTTTGATTGGAAGGTTGTTTTGAGAAAACCATTTTTTATTCCTGAAAACAAAAAAATAAATGACCTACTTCAAGAATTTCGTAAAATGAAAATGCACATGGCAATAGTCGTTGATGAATATGGAGGAGCAAGCGGAATTGTAACTTTAGAGGATATCTTAGAGGAGATTGTCGGTGAAATAACAGATGAGTTTGACGAAAATGAAATTCCTTTTGTGAAATTGGATGATTACACCTTTAATTTTGAGGGAAGAACATCTCTGAATGATTTTTATAAAATCATGGAAACAGATGGCTCTGATTTCGAGTCTTTGAAAGGTGATGCAGAGACATTAGGAGGATTAATCATTGAACAATCCGGTAGAATTCTAAAAAATAATGAATTCATTACCATTTCTAATTACAAGTTAATTGTAGTATCTTCCGATAAAAAGAGAATTAGAAACGTTAAGGTTGTAAAATTAGAGGAGCATGAATAAGATTTTAGTGATTTTTTACATTTCCGTTTTCATTTCTGCTTGTAAAGACAATGATCCCATTCCAAAACCACCAACCTACTTAAGAACAGAGCTTCCAGGCCATTCCTATCGATTTGTTTCCAACGATTGCCCTTATGAGTTGAAATTAGCAGAACTGTATAACTACAAACCCTGTATTTTCGAGAAATCGAATTTTTGCATGCAGCAAATTGATTTAGGTCCTTTAAATGGTTCCTTATTTCTTTATTATCTAAGTATTCCCTCAAGAGATTCACTGCCTTCAATAATCAATTTTGCAAACGACAAAGTGGATGAACATAAAATAAAGGCAGATAAAATTGATTTCAAAAAATTGATAAATAGCGAAAAACGTGTTTTTGGAACTTTCTTTGAATTGAAAGGCAATGTTGCTACAAACTTTCAATTTTACCTGACTGATTCAATAAATCATTTTGTAAGGGGCGAGGTTTTATTAAATTGTCGACCAAATTACGATTCTTTGCGGCCTTCACTTGATTATCTGAAGGTTGATCTTCTAGAACTTGTTGAAAATTTTAAATGGAAGAAAACTCAAAAATTGTTTCCTTATCTCTTGGGTCGAATTTAGGAGATAAAGAGAATAATTTAAAAATTGCAATTCAAAATCTAGAGATTCAAGTGGGAGAGGTTTTGAAGGTTTCACGTTTTTTTAAAAGTAAACCATGGGGATTTTCAAGTCAAAATGAATTTGTTAATTGCTGCTGTATGGTTCGTTCCTCTCTCTCTGTTGATGAACTTATGATTGCAATTCAAAACATTGAATCGAGATTAGGAAGACAGAGAATTGAAAATGACAGGTATGAAGATCGTGTTATTGATATTGATGTCATTTTTTTTGACAATTGTATAATCAATAAACCAAACATAAGAATTCCTCACAAGGATTTCAGGAAACGAGATTTTGTTTTACTTCCTCTTTTAAATCTTGCAAATGAGATTGACCCTGAAACATTTATTACAATTAGTCAGTTCACAAAATAATGTGTAAAAGATTTATTCTATTTTTTTGATCGAACAGAATAAGTAATTGTTTTGTTCTTAATTTTGCACCGATTTTAAAATGAAAAAAATGAAAAAAATTGTATTAGTATCCTCATTGGGTTTACTATTAACCACTTTACCTTCATGTGACTTGGTTAAGGACTTTACTTACAACGTCAGTCCGAATCCACTAGAATTACACGGCGACAGCGTAAAGATTTCGGTTGTGGTAAATATCCCGGAAAAAGGTTTAAATAAAAAAGTGAAGGCGGACATTACCCCAAAATTAGGCAACACAGCTTTAGGAACTTGGCAGGTTCAGGGAGAAAAAGTCACCGGTAATGGAAAAACAGTTCCTTTTAAACCTGGAGGTTCTGCAACTTTTGATATAGTTGTTCCTTATGATCCATCTTTTGAGGCCACAGACTTAAAAGTTACTGGAAAATACTTTAAAGGAACTAAAGAAAAAGGGGAACTTCCTGAAGTGAAAATTGCAGATGCTACTATCATCACCCCATTGCTTGTGAAAAAAGAATTCAAAATGATTTTGGAAGATGATAAAATAATAAGAAGTGAAAATAAATTCACTGACGCGAAAATAAATTTTGATCGAGCTAAATCGAATGTAAAACCGAATGAGTTAAAAGACAAGGACATTGTAGATTTGGTTAATTGGATCAAATCTGCTCAATCAAATCCAAAAATTACAATCAATTCTATCGAAATTAAAGGATATGCTTCTCCCGACGGAGAAGAGTCTAAAAATGAGACTTTATCTGCGGATCGTGCGCGCGAGGCAAGAACAGCATTAATTTCAATTATGAAAAAAGAAAAGTTGATGGCCTATACCGATACCTCCAAATATACTACTTCTAGATTTGGTGAGGATTTCGAAGGCTTTAAAGCTCAGTTAGCTGTTACGACTACAATCGCTGAGGCAGATAAAAACCTTTTCATTCGTGTTTTGGAAATGACCAAAGATTCTAAACAACGTGAAACTGAAATGATTAACCTTGGTAAGTCATATAAAGAGTTAGAGAAGGATGTTTTTCCGGCAATTAGAAGGACATCAATTGTGGTTAATTATACGCTTGCCGGACTTACAGATGAAGAATTAAAAACGGCTTCTGTTTCAAACCCTGATACACTTGGAGTTGAGGAATTGCTCTATGTTGCAGGAAAACTAACGAATGATTTGAATGAAAAAGCTAGAATTTATTCTCTTGCATCGAATAATTATGCCGGCGATTACAGAACGCATAATAATTTAGGGGCAGTAAATTTTCTTCAAAATAAAGTCGCTGATGCGAAGAAGGCACTAGAAAAAGCAAATCAAGTCAAAGATAATTCGAACTCCAAAAATAATTTAGCGGGTGTTGCAATCCTTGAAGGTGACCGTGCCACAGCAAGAAAGCTAATTAATCAAGCGAAAGGTTCAAAAGATCCTGGTGCTGTTACATACAATATGGCAATTCTTGACATTCTTGATGGAAAGTATACAACCGGAGCTGCTTTAAAAGAAAATTCATTCAACAAAGCATTGGCTTCTACTTTATCTAATAATTATGAAGAAGCAAAAAAAGCATTATCTGGAAACGAGTCTGCTGAAGCAAATTACTTGAGAGCAATTATCGCTCAGAGAAGCGGTGAAGGAACAGATGCAGTTGTGAATTATTTAAAAAATGCTTTTGCTAAAGATTCATCTCTAAAGGAAAAAGCAGCTCGCGATAGAGAGTTTATTAAAATTCTCAACGATTCTAATTTTAGTTCTGTTGTAAGATAATTTTTGAAAAATAAGTGAGTCAAGTCCTGGGAATTTTCTCAGGACTTTTTTTGTAAATAGATTTGCTCAAGCTGCCCTGGACAAGCTATTAATTTTGATTGGCAATTCAAGTAATACAAATCCATGAGAGTTGAATAGCCACAATAGCTATATATTTTTTTTGCACTTGAAATAACTAAATCGGTTTTTTTCCAATCATTCGAATTATAAAAAGGTTGATTTAATTTAAATGAATTTACCAACTTTTCAGCTTCATCATTTCCAATGATAAGATTTATTTCTCCTGTAAATAGTTCTTTTCTGAACGTTTCAATTAAATTAGGAACGTACTCTTTTGGTCCTGAAATCAATAAGATGCCATTTTGCTTTTCCTTTCCAATGATTAATTCGGAATTAAAACGTGATTGAATTCCAATGAAATATGAATTAGGAAAACCTTCCCTGTTCGATAATTTCCCCGCTAATCGTTCAATTTCGGCATCAACAATCCATTGAAAGTCAAATTTTAATATTTGTTTTCTATGCCAAAATTGCGCCAAGCGAAAATACCAAGGTAAAGGTAAATGAAGTTGGTGGGTCATGAAGATGGAAATGCATTTTTCAGAACGAAATCCATATCGATGATCAGAAACAATTACGTCGATTCCAAATTTATCTACAAGATTAGATACTTGAGTAAGCTCGGAAACATGTCGTTTTTTTAGGTTTTTTAAATTAATAATCGTATCCGAAATAAATTCTCCTCGGCCTTTGAATTCAAAAGGATATTCTTCATGGTCGATAAAAACAATTGCTTCATCCACATATGATTCAAATACTTTTCTCTGCCTGTCGGAACACGCAATAAAGATTACATTGTTTTGGCTCTTCAGTTTCTTAATCAAAGGAATACATCGTGAAACGTGACCCATTCCCCAATTGAGTGGTGACAGTAAGATTCGTTTTTCGAATAAATCGGACGGCAACATTTGACAATTATTTTTAAAATTAGCTAAAAAAAAGCGCCAAATTCATTGGATTAGTTAATTTTAGGAACTAAAAAAATAGACTTATGTTTGATAACAACGAATTCAGAAAATATGCGACTAAGCACAGGGGAATAAATAGCATGTTTGTAGACCATTACATTGAATCTTCCATGACGCCATATATTATTGAAGAGCGACCATTGAATATGACACAAATGGACGTTTTCTCAAGATTAATGATGGATCGAATCATTTTTCTTGGAACAGGAATCAATGATCAAGTTGCAAATATCATCAATGCGCAATTACTTTTTTTGGAGTCAGTAGATGCTAAAAAAGACATTCAAATTTACCTAAATTCTCCTGGAGGTTCAGTTTATGCCGGATTGGGAATATATGATACCATGCAATACATCCGTCCTGATGTAGCAACAATATGTACAGGAATGGCAGCTTCAATGGGGGCGGTTTTACTTTGTGCTGGTGCTGATGGAAAAAGAAGCGCATTAAAACATGCTCGTGTAATGATTCACCAACCATTAGGAGGTGCTCAAGGACAAGCAAGTGATATTGAAATTACAGCAAGAGAAATTCAAAAATTAAAAAAGGAACTATATGATATCATTGCCTCTCATTCGAAACAAACATATGATAAAGTATGGGCTGATTCCGATCGTGATTATTGGATGACTTCTGAAGAAGCTAAAGAGTACGGGATGGTCGACGAAGTTCTTTTAAGAAATCCTAAGTAACTCGATGGCAAAAAAAGATACATCTTGCTCCTTTTGTGGCTCAAGCAGAAATGATGTAAATATGCTTATTGCCGGGGTATCTGGGCATATTTGTGATAATTGTGCGGTTCAAGCAAATAACATCATTCAGCAGGAATTAAATCACAACATCAAACCAAAAGAGAATTCACTTAAATCTAAAAAGATTTATTTGCTTAAACCCATTGAAATAAAAAAACATTTGGATGAATATGTTATCGGACAGGATACAGCTAAAAAAGTTCTATCAGTTGCAGTTTATAATCATTTCAAAAGATTGAACTACGCCCCAAAAGTCGATGAGATTGAAATCGATAAATCGAATGTTATTTTAGTTGGTCGAACCGGAACAGGAAAAACACTTCTAGCCAAAACGATTGCTAAATTGTTGAACGTACCTTTTTGTATTGCCGATGCCACGGTACTTACTCAAGCCGGTTATGTGGGTGAAGATGTTGAAAGTATTTTGTCCAGGTTACTTCAGGCTGCCGATTATGATGTGGAACAAGCGGAGAAAGGCATTGTTTTTATTGATGAAATTGATAAGATTGCAAGAAAGGGCGATAATCCTTCCATAACAAGAGATGTTTCAGGCGAAGGTGTTCAACAGGCTTTGTTAAAATTGTTAGAAGGTTCAATTGTAAGCGTTCCGCCACAAGGAGGTAGAAAACATCCTGAACAAAAGTTAATCCAAATAGATACAAAAAACATTCTATTTATTTGTGGAGGTGCATTCGACGGTATTGAGCGAATTATTGCCAATCGGGTAAATAGACAAACTATCGGTTTCAGCCAAATTCAGGAAACTGCCATTGAAGAAGAATCGTTACTGAAATACATAACACCATCTGATGTGAAGGATTACGGATTAATTCCGGAATTGATAGGCAGATTTCCTGTTCTTTCTAATTTAGACCCACTGAAGCGTGAAGACCTGAAACGAATACTAACCGAACCTAAAAATGCCCTGGTTAAACAATATGTTCGTCTTTATGAATTAGATGGAATTAAATTATCTTTCGATAAAAATGTCTTAGATTTCATCGTTGATAAAGCCATCGAGTTTAAATTAGGTGCACGTGGACTAAGATCAATTTGTGAGGCTATATTAACAGAATCTATGTTTGAACTTCCGAATTCTGATACTAAAACTTTCCATGTGGAACTACCTTATGCCAAGGCGCATTTCGGAAAATCCAAATTAGCACAATTAAAAGTAGCATAAACAATTTTGAATTAAAATTGTATTAACTATTTTTGCATCCTTGTAAACTACTATGAAAACATTACAATTTAGAGAGGCTCTGAGAGAAGCCATGAGTGAGGAAATGAGAAGAGACGAGCGTGTTTTTCTTCTTGGTGAGGAAGTTGCTGAATATAATGGAGCCTACAAGGTTTCTCAAGGAATGCTTGACGAATTTGGTCCCAAAAGAGTAATCGATACACCTATTGCAGAGCTTGGTTTTGCAGGAATCGCTGTTGGTGCTTCCATGAATGGATTGAGACCTATTGTTGAATTCATGACTTGGAACTTTGCGATACTTGCAGCCGATCAAATCATTAATTCTGCTGCCAAAATGCTACAAATGTCGGGTGGTCAATACCATTGTCCAATTGTATTCAGAGGAGGAAATGGGCAAGCGGGTCAGCTCGCAGCAACGCACTCGCAAAGTTTTGAAGCATTTTATGCTCATGTTCCAGGGTTAAAAGTAATTACCCCTTCAAATCCCGCTGACGCCAAAGGATTATTAAAAGCTGCAATTCGAGACGAAGACCCTGTTGTTTTTCTTGAGTCAGAGAAAATGTATGGTGATAAAGGAGAAGTTCCAGAGGGTGAATACATTATTCCAATTGGTGTTGCTGATATCAAAAGAAAAGGTACTGATGTAACCATTGTTTCATTCGGTAAAATCATTAAAGTTGCATATGAAGCAGCTGAAATTCTAGCAAAAGAAAACATTCATGTTGAAATAATCGACTTGAGAACCATCCGACCTATTGACTATCATTGTATTGTTGAATCAGTTAAGAAAACAAATCGATGCATCGTTTTAGAGGAATCGTGGCCATTAGCATCTATCTCCTCCGAGATTTCTTATCACTTGCAACGCTATACATTTGATTACTTGGATGCTCCAGTTCTGCGGGTAACACAGACTGATACTCCTTTTGCATTTTCACCAACCTTAATTGAAGAAGCTTTACCGAATGTAAACCGATTGATTGATGCGGTCAAATCCACTCTATATCGTGTAAAATAACAATGAAGGCTCCGAAAGGAGCTTTTTTTATGTTCTAAATGATAGCTGGCAGCAACCCTCAGACAACAGACATATAGTGCAAAGAATAAACGACAACTTACTAAATTACTGTTCTAAATTTATTCAATTTACAGAATCGGATAAAAAAGCTATTGAACTAAATTTTAAATCAATTAAACTCAAACGAAAGGACTTTTTACTAAAAGAAGGCATGGTTTGTGATTTTGTTGCATTTTTAAATTCAGGAGTTATAAGACATTATCACATAAAAGACGGCAATGAAATAACGTGTGATATTACTTTGCATAATAATTTTATAACCGACTTTAAAAGCCTTGCACAAAACATTCCGACAAATTATTATTTTCAAATTCTTAAAGACGCTGAATTATTTGTAATTAAAAAGAACGATTTATTTAGGCTTTATACTGAGAATAGAAATATAGAATCTTTTGGGCGAATTATGGCAGAACAGGTGGCTCAAAGGACAATAGATATAGCCATGTCGTTGTCATCTGAAAAGCCCGAAGAAAGGGTTGAAAAATTAATTAAACAAAGACCTGATTTATTTCAAGAAGTACCACAGAGGTACTTGGCTAATCTTCTTGGTATAAGTCCCGAAAGTTTGAGCAGAATTAGAGCAAGACGAAAATCTTACCAATAGTCAACAAAAAATAGACTTTCCACAACTGAACTTTGCGCCGTAAATAATTTAAAAATTAGCACAATGAAAAAGTTCATTTTAATCGTAGCTGTTGTTTCAATAACAAGAAGTCTTATTGCGCAAGACAAAACAAGTTTCTTTCAAAGTCAAATTTTAGGCAGTGGTAAAGATCCTGCTCCTATGCAGTTTAGTGTTGATGCTTATCCATTTTTATTCCTTTCTAATGGTGGTGGCGGAAGTATAGGTCTTGAATTTGACAATTGGCAAGTTGGATTAATTGGTTTTAGTGTGGTGCCACCTGATTATATTAAAAATACATTCTTTGAGAATGCCGATAATATTGCAGTAAGACGAAACAATGCTGTTGAACTTTTTGCAAACTACTATTTGCGGAAAGACAGAAAAGGAATTTATGCAGGATTATTAGGCGGACCAGAGTGGTTTATGTTGGAGGATAAAATTAGCGGTACCAAAGAAACGATTGTTAAAAGTTATGTCGTGCCTAAATTGGGAATGCGGGTTTTTCCATTCAAAAAGATTTTTTACGTTGAGGCTAGTTTTGGTTGGAGTTTCAACTTAAGTGGTACAGATTCAAAAACAATAGGGCAAACCACTTACAACGCTTCTGCGGGAGGCTTTATTTATTTTCTTCAAGCTGGAGCAAGGTTTAATTTAAAAGCACTTTAAAGGCAGCATCGGTAGTAGTTTTGCTTTCAGGCGGGGTTTCGTAATTCGTTTGAATCTTTTTGCCAAATCGGAACTACAGTGCTTTGTAAAAATTGTGGTGCTAAAATCCTGCCCGAATGCGAAGTATTAAACGGGTATTCGAAATAGGCAATCAACATTTTTTTGTCGAAAAATCATTTTTTTTTAGAATTTCACTTGTGTGATAAAATTAATGTAGTATCTTTGCACCCCTCAAAGTGCGTTTGAGGTAGATTATTTACTAAAAATTAAGAGTATTTTATGCCAACTATTCAACAGTTAGTTCGCAAAGGAAGAACTGCGGTGGTGAAGAAAAGTAAGTCCGCTGCGCTTGATTCATGTCCACAACGTAAAGGTGTTTGCGTGCGTGTTTATACAACTACGCCGAAAAAACCGAATTCAGCTATGCGTAAAGTGGCGCGTGTTCGCTTAACGAACGGAAAAGAAGTCAACGCTTACATCGGTGGTGAAGGCCACAATCTTCAAGAACACTCACTTGTTCTAGTGCGAGGAGGAAGGGTTAAAGATCTTCCAGGAGTACGTTATCACATTGTTCGTGGTGCTGAAGACACTGCAGGCGTGCAAGGAAGAAGTCAAAGAAGATCTAAATACGGAACAAAACGTCCTAAGCAAAAATAATTAAGCTTTAGAAAGATGAGAAGAAGAAAAGCCAAAAAAATTGCGATTCTGCCAGATCCGAAATTTAACGATGTGGTAGTTACCAAGTTCGTTAACAATTTAATGTATTCTGGTAAAAAAAGTTTAGCATTCAAAATATTCTACGACGCCATTGAAATCGTAGACAAAAAAATTGAAGATCAAAACGGATTGGATATTTGGAGAAAAGCTTTGGAAAATGTAACGCCAAGTGTTGAGGTTAGAAGTCGGCGTGTCGGTGGAGCAACTTTTCAAATTCCAACTCCAGTGCGAGAAGAAAGAAAGTCTTCGCTTGCCATGAAATGGTTAATTGGTTATGCTCGTAAAAGAAACGAGAAAACAATGTCTCAAAAGTTAGCTTCGGAAATAATTGCTGCATCCAAGGAAGAAGGTGCTGCATTTAAGAAGAAAGAAGACACAATCAGAATGGCTGAAGCAAATAAAGCATTTTCACATTTTAGATTCTAATACAAATGTCAAGAGATCTTAAATTTACAAGAAATATTGGTATTGCTGCTCACATTGACGCAGGTAAAACCACAACCACAGAGCGAATTCTTTTTTATGGTGGTGTAAATCACAAAATTGGTGAAGTTCACGATGGTGCCGCTACAATGGACTGGATGGAGCAGGAGCAGGAACGTGGAATTACAATTACTTCGGCGGCAACGACACTTAATTGGAACTACCGTGGTCAGCAATATCATATTAATATTATCGACACCCCGGGACACGTTGATTTTACGGTGGAGGTAAACCGTTCATTGCGTGTACTAGATGGTTTGGTGTTCTTATTTTCAGCTGTTGATGGTGTTGAACCTCAATCAGAAACGAATTGGAGATTAGCGAATAATTATAATGTTCCTCGAATCGGATTCGTAAATAAAATGGATCGTCAAGGAGCAGATTTCTTGAAAGTTTGTAAGCAAGTTAAAGACATGCTTGGAAGTCACGCACTTCCTCTACAAATCAATATTGGCGAGGAGGATAACTTCAAAGGAGTTGTTGATCTTATTAATTTCAAAGGAATTGTATGGAACGAAGATGACTATGGTATGACTTACCAAGAAGTTGAAATTCCTGCTGATATTATTGATGAGGCCCGTCAATTAAGAAGCGAATTGTTAGAGGCGGTTGCTGAATTCGATGAGTCTTTAATGGAGAAATTTTTTGAAGATGAAAATTCATTGACTGAAAGAGAAATTCTGAACGCACTGCGTGAGGCAACAATTTCAGGAAAAGTTGTTCCAATGATGTGTGGTTCTTCATTCAAGAATAAGGGCGTTCAGGCTATGCTAGATATGGTAATGGAAATTCTTCCTTCACCTTTGGATATTGAAGCCATCAAAGGTATCAACCCAAAAACAGAACAGGAAGTTTCAAGAAAACCGTCTTATGACGAACCTTTCTCTGCTTTAGCATTCAAAATTGCTACGGATCCATTTGTTGGAAGGTTGTGTTTCGTGCGTGCTTATTCAGGAAAACTCGAAGCTGGTTCTTACGTTTTGAATACACGTTCAGATAGCAAAGAGCGTATCTCGCGTATCTTCCAAATGCATGCTAACAAACAAAATCAGATTAGTGTACTAGGAGCTGGAGACATTGGTGCGGTTGTTGGATTTAAAGATATTAAAACAGGAGATACCTTGTGTGCCGAAAATGCACCAATCGTTCTTGAATCGATGGTTTTCCCTGAACCGGTTATTGGATTAGCAATTGAGCCAAAAACACAAGCTGACACAGATAGATTATCAATTGGTTTGTCTAAATTATCTGAAGAAGATCCTACTTTCCGAGTTAACACAGACGAAGAAACAGGTCAAACAATCATTTCTGGAATGGGTGAGCTTCACCTAGAAATTATTGTGGATCGTTTAAAAAGAGAATTCAAGGTTGAAGTAAATCAAGGAGCTCCTCAAGTGGCCTATAGAGAGAATATTCAAGGATCAACTGAGCACAGAGAAGTTTATAAGAAACAGACTGGTGGTCGTGGTAAATTTGCTGACATCTTGGTTAAAATTTCTCCTCAAGATAATCCTGAAAAAACGGGTCTTGAATTTGTTAACAGCATCAAAGGTGGAAATATTCCAAGAGAGTTTATTCCTTCAGTTGAAAAAGGATTTAAAGAATCAATGAAGAACGGTGTTCTTGCAGGTTTCCCAGTTGAAGCAATGAAGATTGAATTAATTGATGGATCTTATCACAATGTCGATTCAGATTCACTTTCATTCGAACTTTGTGCGAAAATGGCCTACAGATCAGCTTTAAAGTCTTGTTCTCCAGTTCTATTAGAGCCTATAATGAAATTAGAAGTCGTTACTCCTGAAGAAAATATGGGTGATGTAGTTGGTGACTTGAACAGACGAAGAGGAATGATGAAAGGAATGGATGACAGAAATGGAGCGAAAGTTTTGAAAGCAGATGTTCCACTTTCTGAGATGTTCGGATATGTAACTCAATTAAGAACAATCACTTCAGGTAGAGCCAGTTCTTCAATGGAATTTTCTCACTACGCTGAGGCTCCAAGAAACATTTCGGACGAAGTCGTGGCAAAAGCAAATGGTAAAATCACAGCATAATTCAAAAAGAGATGAGCCAAAAAATTAGAATAAAATTGAAATCCTACGATCACAACCTGTTGGATAAATCAGCGGAGAAAATCGTTAAAACTGTAAAATCTACAGGAGCTGTTGTGAGTGGTCCAATCCCACTTCCAACTCACAAAAGAATTTACACAGTTCTCCGTTCACCACACGTGAACAAGAAAGCTCGTGAGCAATTCGAATTGTGTGCTTACAAAAGATTAATGGACATTTACAGTAGTTCTTCAAAAACGGTAGATGCGTTGATGAAGTTAGAACTACCCAGTGGTGTTGAGGTTGAAATTAAAGTGTAATTAATAAACAAGTAATATGCCTGGAATAATTGGTCGAAAAGTCGGAATGACTAGTATCTATAGTGCCGAGGGTAAATCATTACCATGCACAGTAATAGAAGCTGGTCCTTGTGTTGTGACTCAAATCAAAACGCAAGACAGAGATGGTTACGAGGCCGTTCAATTGGGATTTGGTAATCGTAAAGAAAAAAATACGCCAAATGCTTTGAAAGGTCACTTCAAAAAGGCGAATACTTCACCAAAAGCAAAATTGGTGGAATTCAAAGGTTTTGAAACCGTAAACGTAGGTGATACTGTGGATATTTCCATCTTCGAAGAAGGTGAATATGTCGACGTTATCGGAACATCTAAAGGAAAAGGTTTTCAAGGAGTTGTAAGAAGACACGGTTTTGGTGGTGTAGGTCAGTCTACTCACGGTCAACATAACCGTCTTCGTGCACCAGGTTCAATTGGTGCTTGTTCTTATCCTGCTCGTGTATTTAAAGGAATGCGTATGGCTGGACAAATGGGTAACAAGAGAAGATTAGCCTCTAACCTTGAAATATTAAAGGTTTTATCCGACAGAAATCTGTTGATTGTAAAAGGTTCCGTTCCTGGGGCTAATGGTTCAACTTTAACAATTAGAAAGTAATGAAAGTAAATGTATACGATTCAAAAGGAACTGTTACTTCGAAATCAGTAACTCTTTCTGAGGGGGTTTTTGGTATTGAGCCAAACAATCACGCTATCTATTTAGATGTTAAACAACATTTGGCTAACCGGCGTCAAGGAACCCACAAAGCGAAAGAAAGAAATGAAATCGCTGGTTCAACTAAAAAGTTGAAAAAGCAAAAAGGAACTGGTGGAGCGAGAGCGGGAAGCGCTAAATCCGGAACTCGTGTTGGTGGAGGACGAATTTTCGGACCAAGACCAAGAAATTATCATTTTAAGTTGAATTTAAAGTTGAAAAGACTAGCTAGAAAATCAGCTTTTTCTTATCTAGCAAAAAATGATGCTATTATGGTTATCGACAACTTGAATTTGGAGGCTGCAAAGACTAAAGATTTTACAAGTTTGGTTCATTCATTGAATTTGACAAATGACAAAGTTCTTTTTATTCTTCCAGAAAAAAATGATAATGTTTATTTGGCTTCTCGTAACCTTGGCAAAGTTAAGGTCGTAACAGCAGATTCATTCAACACATTTGATTTATTGAATGCGAAGAAAGTTGTTCTCGCTGAGAATTCATTAGAAAAAATAGAAAAGATACTTAATTAAGAAGTGATGCAAACAGTTATTAGAAAGCCTTTAATCACTGAGAAAGCTACTAATGCGAGTGAGAAATTCAACCGCTTTACTTTTGAAGTTGATAAAAAGGCAAATAAAATTGAAATTAAGAATGCCGTCGAAAAAATGTATGGAGTAAATGTCACAGAAGTTCGTACATCAAATTATGGCGGTGGAAAATCCTCTGTGAAATACACCAATAAAGGAATTGTTGAGCAAAAAAGTAAACAATGGAAAAAGGCTGTAGTAACGGTGGCAGATGGTGAAACGATTGAATTGTTTAACAATTATTAATGACGAATAATGAGTCTAAGAAAATTTAAACCGATTACTCCTGGACAAAGACATAAAGTTGCAAGTAACTTTGCAGAACTTACAGCATCTAAGCCAGAGAAAAGCCTTATTGGGAGTAAAAAGAAATCTGGTGGTCGTAATAATGACGGTCGCATGACAATGCGCTATCTTGGAGGTGGTCACAAGCAAAAGTATCGTATCATCGACTTTAAAAGAGATAAATTTGATATTCCTGCTACTGTAAAATCAATCGAGTACGATCCAAATAGAACTGCTCACATTGCCTTATTGTTCTATGCTGATGGCGAAAAAAGATACATTATTGCTCCAAATGGATTGAATGTAGGAGATAAAATTCTTTCGGGTAAAAATGCAGCTCCTAATGTTGGGCATGCCATGTTTTTGTCGGATATTCCGTTAGGAACTGTTATTCATAATATCGAGCTAAAACCGGGTAAAGGAGGTTCAATTGCAAGAGGAGCTGGAACTTATGCTCAGTTGAATGCGCGTGATGGTAAGTATGCTGTTATCAAGATGCCTTCAGGTGAAACCAGAATGATTTTAACAACCTGCTTAGCAACAATCGGTTCAGTGTCGAATGCAGAGCACAATTTAGTAGTTTCTGGTAAAGCAGGTCGTTCAAGATGGTTAGGACGTCGTCCACGTGTAAGGGGTGTTGTGATGAATCCAGTTGATCACCCAATGGGTGGTGGTGAAGGTAGAAATGCTGGAGGTCACCCAAGATCTAGAAATGGTATGCCTGCGAAAGGTTACAAGACTAGATCTAAAACAAAGTATTCAGAGAAGTTTATTATTGAAAGAAGAAAAAAATAGAATTTAAGGTATGAGTCGTTCACTAAAAAAACCACCTTTTGTTCATTACAAATTAATGAAAAGAGTTGATGATGCTCAAGCATCTAATAGCAAAGCAGTTATTAAAACATGGTCTCGTGCATCAACGATAACTCCGGAGTTTGTTGGTTTAACATTTGCAGTTCATAACGGAAATAAATTTATTCCCGTTTTTGTTACAGAAAACATGGTAGGACACAAGCTTGGTGAATTTTCTCCAACAAGGAATTTCCGCGGACATGCAGGTAATAAAAAAGATAAGAAACGTTAAGAAATTTATTCATGGGAGCAAGAAAACGTTTAACAGCTGAAAAGCTTAAGGAAAATAAAAAATCAACTGCTATTGCTCAGTTGAAGAATTCTCAAATTTCTCCAAGGAAAATGAGATTGGTAGCTGATTTAATTCGAGGTATAGAAGTTAATAAAGCATTGAATATTCTCCATTTCAATGGTAAAGAAGCTTCAATGAGTTTAGAAAAGCTACTTCGTTCTGCTATTGCAAATTGGGAACAAAAAAATGAGGGAGCTGACATTACCGAAGAAAACTTGATTGTTCGTTCAATCGAAGTCGGAGGTGGAACAATCTTGAAGCGAATTCAACCAGCACCTCAAGGAAGAGCTCATAGAATTAGAAAAAGATCAAATCATGTAACTATCGTTGTTGACGGTACAAAATAATTTATAGAAATGGGACAAAAAACGAATCCAATAGGTAATAGATTAGGTTATATCCACGGATGGGAATCGAATTGGTTTGGTGGTGAAGGTAATCACTGTGGGAAATACCGCGACAAGATTGTTGAAGACGATCAAATTAGAAAGTATTTGAATGCTCGACTCTCAAAGGCAAGTATTGCGAAAATTATAATAGAAAGAACACTTAAGCTAGTTACAGTTACAATAAATACCGCTCGTCCAGGTGTTATCATTGGTAAAGGAGGACAAGAGGTTGATAAGTTGAAAGAGGAGCTTAAAAAGTTGACTAAGAAGGAAATTCAAATAAACATTTTTGAAGTAAAAAGACCAGAACTTGATGCTCGTTTGGTGGCAGATGGTGTTGCTCGTCAATTAGAAGCAAGAATTTCATTTCGTAGAGCAATCAAAATGGCTATTGCTGGAACAATGAGAATGGGTGCTGAAGGAATTAAAATTAAAATATCAGGACGTTTAAATGGAGCTGAAATGGCTCGTTCTGAAATGTATAAAGATGGACGAACTCCCCTTCATACGTTTCGTGCTGATATAGATTATGCGGTATCTGAGGCTCATACAACTTATGGTCGCTTAGGAATTAAAGTTTGGATTTGTAGAGGTGAAGTATACGGAAGAAGAGATTTATCACCAAACATCGGTGTTTCTGCTACTGGAACAAATGCTCCAGCAGCTGGAGGAAGAAAACCTGCTATGGCGAAAAGAAAGAAAAAGTAATAAATTAATCAAGAGGAAATGTTACAGCCTAAAAGAACAAAATTTAGAAGAGTACAAAAAGGAAGAAATCGTGGTTTATCCCATAGAGGATCAACTATCGCATTCGGATCATTTGGACTAAAGGCGTTGGAACCAGGATGGATCACATCACGACAAATAGAAGCTTCTCGTATTGCCGTTACTCGATACATGAAGCGTGAAGGAAAAGTATGGATTCGTATCTTCCCAGACAAACCGGTGACCTCTAAACCGGCTGAAGTAAGGATGGGTAAAGGTAAAGGAGCTCCAAGTCACTGGGTAGCTGTTATCAAACCAGGTAGGGTCATGTTTGAAGCGGATGGTGTGCCGTATGAAATTGCCAAGGAAGCGATGCGATTAGCTGCTCAGAAATTACCCGTGAAATGTAAATTCGTTGTAAGAAACGATTTTGTTATACCTAGTTAATTAAGTTGATCATGAAAAAGCAAGACATCACAAAACTTTCGATTGAAGATTTGAAAAAGGAAATTACAAATCTGAATAGCCAATTGGTCAATTTAAAGCTTACTAATAGAACAGCTCCAATTGAAAATCCATTGAGAATAAGATCTATACGTAAGTCAGTAGCGAGGTTGAACACGGAATTAACTAAACGTAACCAAGCTTGATGCTTGTAAAAATTCTTAGAATGGAAAAACGAAATTTAAGAAAAGAAAGAATTGGTGTTGTAACCAGCGATAAAATGGATAAATCTATTGTCGTTTCGGTTGAAAGAAAAGTGAAGCACCCGAAGTATGGTAAATTCGTAAAGAAGACCAAAAAATTTGTCGCACATGACGAAACAAATGATTGTAACATCGGTGATACGGTAAAAATCATGGAGACTCGTCCATTAAGTAAGACAAAAAATTGGAGATTAGTAGAAATTGTTGAAAGAGCTAAATAACACAGAAAGATGATACAAACAGAATCCAGACTTTCAGTCGCAGATAACTCGGGAGCAAAAGAAGTTTTGTGTATTAGAGTTCTTGGCGGAACAAGAAGACGCTATGCTTCGGTAGGAGATAAAATTGTTGTCGCTGTGAAAAGTGCAATGCCAAATGGTGCAGTCAAAAAAGGATCAGTTGCAAAGGCAGTAGTTGTTAGAACTAAGAAAGAAGTTCGTCGACCTGATGGTTCTTACATTCGATTTGATGACAACGCTTGCGTTATTTTAAATCAAGCAGGTGAGATGAGAGGTACGCGTATTTTTGGTCCGGTTGCAAGAGAGTTGCGTGAGAACAACTACATGAAAATTGTTTCATTAGCACCAGAAGTGTTATAAAATTACTTAGAAATGCAAAAGAAGTTACATATAAAGGTTGGTGATGCCGTAGTCGTAATTAGCGGTGAATCCAAAGGTCAAAAGGGAACAATTCTTTCCATCGATCGTAACAAGATGCGAGCTACTGTTTCAGGGGTTAACATCGTTAAACGTCATAACAAACCGAGTGCATCCAATCCACAGGGAGGAATTGAAGAAAAAGAAGGTTCAATTCATATTTCTAATTTGATGCTTGAAGTAAATGGCGTTGCTACGCGAACAGGTAGAAAACTTGATGATAAAGGTAAATTAGTACGTTTTTCAAAGAAATCAGGGGAGGTGATTAAATAATGAGCTATACACCAAGATTAAAAGAACAGTATAGTTCAGTGATTGTTAAATCATTGACGGAAAAATTTGGTTACAAATCAGTAATGCGTGTTCCTAAACTTCAGAAGATTGTTTTGAGCCAAGGAATGGGAGATGCTGTTGCGGACAAAAAGTTAATTGAGAGCGCAGCTGCAGATTTGTCCAGAATTGCGGGACAGAAAGCAATTACCACAAATTCGAAGAAAGATATTTCAAACTTTAAGCTTCGTAAAGGAATGCCAATTGGAACAAAAGTAACGCTTCGTGGGGATCGTATGTATGACTTTTTAGATCGTTTATTATCTGTTGCGTTACCAAGAACAAGGGACTTCCGAGGAATTAATCCGAAAGGTTTCGATGGAAGAGGAAATTTCAACCTGGGGATTAAAGAACATATAATTTTTCCAGAAATTGATATAGATAAAGTGAATAAAATCCTTGGTATGGATATCACATTTGTAACGAGTGCTGAAAATGATGAAGAGGCAAAAGCACTATTAGACGCGTTTGGATTTCCTTTTACTAAAAAATAATTTGAAATGGCAAAAGAATCAATGAAAGCGCGTGAGCGCAAAAGAGAAAGGTTAGTAACTCGCTATGCTAACAAAAGAGCTGAACTTACAAAAATTTTAAAGTCTACTGATAGCTCTGAAGAAGTTCAGTCAGCAAAATGGGACGCCATGATGAATCTTCAAAAGCTACCGGCAAATTCATCCAAAATTCGATTACATAATCGTTGCGGATTAACCGGTAGACCAAGAGGTTATATGAGACAATTTGGTATTTCAAGGGTGACATTTCGAGAAATGGCTCTTGAAGGTAAGATACCGGGAGTTAGAAAAGGAAGTTGGTAATTATTGAAAAAGTAAAAAATGAATACAGATCCAATAGCAGATTATTTAACCCGAATCCGAAATGCAAGCTCGGCTGGGTTAAAAATGGTTGAAATTCCTGGTTCAAACATTAAAAGAGCAATTACTCAAATTTTGTTTGATCAGGGATATATTTTGAATTATAAATTCGAGGAAGACAACAAACAAGGAGCAATTAAGATTGCATTAAAGTACAATCAATCGACGAGAGTTCCAGCGATTACTAAACTTCAACGTGCTTCGAGACCAGGTTTAAGGAAGTATAGTGGAAGCGACGAAATGCCTAGAGTTTTAAATGGTCTTGGCGTTGCTATCGTTTCAACTTCTAAGGGAGTAATTACTGATAAAGAAGCCCGCAAGTTGAATGTTGGCGGTGAAGTACTTTGTTATGTTTATTAAAAATTTTTGAGAAATGTCAAGAATAGGAAAAGCACCAATTACAGTTCCTACAGGAGTAGAAATTACAACTGAAGGGAACGTAGTTAAGGTAAAAGGCAAAAAAGGAGAGTTGCATCAAGAAATGGAAGAATCGGTTTCCATGCATATTGATAACAATGTAATTACTTTCACTCGAAAAAGTGATGCTCCTGGAGATCGTTCAAAGCATGGATTATATAGAGCGCTAGTTCAGAATATGATTACAGGTGTTTCTGAAGGGTTTAAAAAGGAAATGGAAATTATTGGCGTTGGTTATAGAGCAAATACTGCAGGGCAGCATCTTGAATTAGCTCTTGGATTTTCTCACGCCATTATTTTAGAAATTCCAACTGAAGTGAAAGTTTCAGCAAACACCGAAAAAGGTAAAGCGCCTGTTGTTACGTTGGAGTCTCATGACAAACAACTTTTAGGTCAGGTAGCTGCTAAAATTCGGTCATTGAGAAAACCAGAACCTTACAAAGGAAAAGGTATTCGATTTGTTGGTGAAGAAATTAGAAGAAAGGCAGGAAAATCTGCAGGTAAAAAATAGTAATTAGATATATGGCACTAAATAAAGTTTTAAGAAGAGCTAAAATAAAGCGTAGAATTCGTAAGAAGGTTTTTGGCACTGCAGCTATTCCAAGATTGTCTGTGTTTAGAAGTAACAAGCAAATCTATGCTCAAGTCATAGACGATTTAACAGGGAGTACAATTGCTTCGGTTGGATCTTTGAAAATAGATGAGGCTCAGAAGGTTAATAAAATTGAACAAGCTTCAATGGTTGGTAAGAAAATAGCGGAAAAAGCAATCTCCGCAGGAGTTCAAGCAGTCGTTTTTGATAGAAACGGTTACTTATATCATGGAAGAATTAAATCATTAGCTGACTCTGCAAGAGAAGGTGGACTTAAATTTTAATAAAATGGCAGCTCAAATTGTAAATAGAGTAAAATCGTCAGATATCGAGTTAAAGGACAAACTCGTTGCAGTAAACCGTGTTACCAAAGTAACCAAAGGGGGTAGAACTTTCAGTTTTTCAGCAATTGTAGTTGTAGGAGATGAAAATGGAGTTGTTGGTCATGGTCTTGGTAAAGCTAAAGAGGTTACTGAAGCTATTACTAAAGGCATAGATGATGCAAAAAAGAATTTGATTAAAGTTCCAATTCTGAAAGGGACAGTTCCACATTCTCAAAAAGGAAAATATGGTGGAGCAGAAGTTCTTTTAAAACCCGCTACAAATGGAACTGGGGTTATAGCAGGTGGCGCGATGCGTGCTGTGTTAGAAAGTGTTGGTGTACATAATGTACTTGCGAAATCACAAGGTTCTTCTAACCCACATAACGTTGTCAAAGCAACAATGGATGCCCTTTCTAAAATGAGAGATGCAGCTGCAGTAGCGCGACAAAGAGGAATTTCCCTTGATAAAGTGTTTAACGGTTAATAATTCACTGAAAATGAGTACAATCAAAATTAAACAAGTTAAAAGCGCTATTAAAAGACCTGCGGATCAAAAAGCAACTATCAAAGCGTTAGGATTTAGAAAACTTAACCAAACTCTAGAGAAGGAGGCTACTCCTCAAATTTTAGGAATGGTTAAAAAAGTTCAACATCTCATTCAAATCGTTGAGTGATTAAAAAAAATAAAAGATGAATTTAAATAATCTTACTCCTGCATCAGGATCGATAAAAAGAGAAAAAAGGATAGCACGTGGACAGGGTTCAGGGCATGGTGGGACATCTACGCGTGGTCACAAAGGGGCTAAATCGCGTTCAGGCTACAAAACTAAAATTGGTTTTGAGGGTGGGCAAATGCCGCTTCAGAGACGAGTTCCAAAATTTGGTTTCAAAAACATTAATCGTGTTTCCTACAAGGCAATCAATTTAGAATTAATTGAGAATCTAGCTAATAAAGGTATAACAGAAATAAATCCTGAAGTTTTAAAAGCAAATGGGTTGATTTCAAACAATGATTTGGTAAAAATTTTGAACAGAGGAGAATTAAAATCAAAAGTTTCAATTTCAGCGCATGGATTTTCAGCTGCCGCAACAAAGGCTATTGAAGATTTAGGTGGAACTTATACAAAAATCTAACTATCTTTGCAAACTTTTAAATGAAACGTTTCATACAGAACATACAAAACATTTGGAAAGTCGAGGAACTTAGAAAGAGAATTCTATTAACTTTAGGTTTGATTTTAGTTTACCGAGTTGGTTCATTTATCATCATACCAGGTGTTGATTATTATGCTTTAGCTTCTAAACAAGCAAGTCAAAATACCTTAGAAACTTTACTTTCTTTGTTTTCCGGAGGAGGGTTTTCAAACGCGTCGATCATGGCTTTGGGAATTATGCCTTACATAAGCGCATCTATTATCATGCAGTTACTGGGAATGGCGGTTCCTGCCGTCCAAAAAATGCAAAATGAAGGAGAGTCAGGAAGAAAGCAAATAAACAATTACACACGTATTTTGACAATAGTTATTTGTATGCTTCAAGCACCAAGTTATCTATCACTATACGTTGAACAAAAGGGTGCTATGCCTCCTGATGCAAGTTCGTTTTGGTGGTTCCAAACTATCTTACTATTAATCTCTGGTTCCATGTTTGCTGTTTGGTTAGGTGAACGAATTACAGAAAAAGGAATTGGAAATGGAATTTCATTGTTAATTACGGTTGGTATTTTATCACGTTTGCCAGGTGCTTTTTTCGCCGAATTTGGAAAGTCGGTTGAAGCAGGTAATTTAATCAAGCTAGTCTTAGAGGTAATTGGATTCATGTTGGTCATTCTAGCTACTATTTTAATTGTTCAAGGAGTTAGAAGAATTCCATTAAATACCGCAAAGAAAATTGTAGGGTCAAGAGGTGCAGATTTAGCAGGTGCAAGAAGTTATCTTCCAATTAAGGTAAATGCAAGCGGAGTAATGCCAATCATTTTTGCTCAGGCTATTATGACAATCCCTCTGATGATTTATTCAAGCGCAACAGACTCAAGTAATGTTGGGTTTATTCAAAGAACACTTGGAGATGTATACGGACTCAGTTATAATGTTCTATTGTGTATTTTAATAATTGTGTTCACATATTTCTACACTGCCATTATGATTAATCCAAGTAAAATTGCTGATGATTTGAAACGGAGCGGTGGATTTATTCCGGGAGTGAGACCAGGAGAGGAAACAGCTCACCATATAGATAGTGTAGTTTCAAGAATTACCTTCCCTGGATCTTTGTTTTTGGCTTTTATAGCAATACTTCCATCCTTAGCGAAATTAGTCGGAATTAATGATGGGTTTGCTATGTTTTTCGGAGGAACATCCATTTTAATTATGGTTGGAGTTGTTTTAGATACACTTCAGCAAATTGAAACATACCAATTGAATCAACATATGGACGGCTTGATGGAAGGCACACGTGTAAGAGGAAGAAGACAACCAAACGAACTATCTGGATTTTAAATATGGCAAAGCAAGCGTCAATTGAACAGGATGGGGTTATTATTGAAGCATTGCCAAATGCCATGTTTCGTGTGGAATTGGAAAATGGACATGTTATAACTGCTCATATTTCAGGTAAAATGAGGATGTTTTACATTAAAATTTTACCTGGTGATCGAGTAAAAGTTGAAATGTCACCATATGATTTAACAAAGGGAAGAATATCTTTTAGATATAAATAAAACAGATAAAATGAAAGTAAGAGCATCAGTTAAGAAAAGAACAGCGGATTGTAAAATCGTTAAACGTAAAGGAAGAGTTTACGTTATAAACAAGAAAAATCCAAAATTAAAACAACGTCAAGGTTAATTAAATTAGAATATGGCACGTATTGCAGGTATTGATTTACCAAAAAACAAAAGAGGGATTATTGGATTAACATATATTTATGGTATTGGTCGCAGTACATCCAAGAAAATTTTAAATAGCAATGGTATTGATGAAAATATCAAAGTTCAAGATTGGAATGATGACCAATTAGCCGCTATTCGTAATTCAATCAACGAAATTAAAACGGAAGGTCAATTGCGTTCTGAGGTTCAATTGAACATCAAGCGTTTGATGGACATCGGTTGTACTCGTGGAATACGTCACAGAGCAGGATTACCACTACGAGGACAGAGAACAAAAAATAACTCTAGAACTAGAAAAGGTAAGAGAAAAACAGTTGCTAATAAGAAAAAAGTGACTAAATAATAAATAGAATATGGCAAAAACGAACCAAAAAAAGAAGAAGAATGTTAAGGTAGATGCCGCTGGTGAAGCTCACATTCAAGCGAGTTTTAACAACGTAATCATCTCATTAACCAATAATGCCGGTCAAGTCATTTCATGGTCATCTGCCGGTAAGATGGGCTTCAAAGGATCAAAAAAGAATACACCTTATGCTGCACAAGTGGCTGCTGAGGATGCATCCAAAGAAGCACATGACTTCGGACTACGTAGAGTAAAAGTGTTTGTTAAAGGTCCGGGTGCAGGGCGAGAATCTGCAATCAGGGCAATTCACAATGCTGGAATTGAGGTTACTGAGATTGTTGATGTAACGCCTCTTCCACACAACGGTTGTCGTCCACCAAAAAGAAGAAGAGTTTAATTATAATTGTTTAACCGGGGATAATAATCATCGAAGGAATGCCTTAATTCATGATTCCCCAATAAAAAATAAGATATGGCAAGATATAGAGGTCCAAAGTCGAAAATTGCGAGAAGGTTTCGTGATCCAATATTCGGCCCAGATAAAGCATTGGACAGAAGAAATTATGGTCCAGGTCAGCACGGTCCATCAAAACGAAGAGGAGGAAAACAATCTGAATATGCAATTCAATTAGGAGAAAAGCAAAAGGCTAAATATACGTATGGTATTCTAGAACGTCAATTTGCTAACCTATTTGAAAAAGCATCTCGAATGAAAGGTATCACCGGCGAAAATTTACTTCAATTATGTGAGGCACGTCTCGATAATACGGTTTACCGTCTCGGTGTTGCACCAAGTAGAAGAGCAGCTCGACAATTGGTTTCTCACAGACACATAACTGTAAATGGTGAATTAGTGAATATTCCATCATACACTTTAAGACCAGGGGATGTAGTTGGGGTAAGAGAAAAATCAAAATCCCTAGAGGCAATTACCTCTTCATTAACTTCATCAAATAAAAAATACGATTGGTTAGATTGGGATAATTCATCTATGTCAGGTAAAATTTTAAATCTTCCTGCCAGAGAGTTAATCCCAGAAAATATCAAGGAGCAATTAATCGTCGAATTATATTCTAAATAATACATAATCTAAAAATGGCTATACTAGATTTTCAAAAACCTGACAAGGTTATCATGATTCACTCCGATGAGTTCAACGGAGAGTTTGAATTTCGTCCGCTTGAACCTGGATATGGAATCACTGTGGGCAATTCACTGAGAAGAATTCTTTTGTCTTCTTTGGAGGGGTTTGCAATTTCATCAGTGAAAATTCAAGGTGTTGATCATGAGTTTACCACAATTAAAGGTGTTGTTGAAGACGTAACAGAAATCGTTTTAAATTTGAAGCAAGTTCGTTTCAAAAGACAAATTGAAGGAACTGATTCAGAAACAGTAGTGGTTTCTGTTGGTGGTCAAAATAAATTGACAGCAGGAGACATCGGTAAACATACTAGTGCTTTTCAAGTTTTAAATCCGGATTTGGTGATTTGTAACATGGAAGCCTCAGTTAAGATAGAATTGGAACTTACGATTGTAAAAGGAAGAGGTTATGTTCCTGCGGAAGAGAATAAAACATCAAGTGCTCCTTTCGGAACAATTTTTATCGATTCAATTTTTACTCCGATTGTGAATGTTCAATATGCGATTGAGAATTATCGTGTTGAACAAAAAACAGATTACGAAAAATTAATCTTCAATATTAAAACGGATGGATCTATTCATCCGAAAGATGCGTTGAAGGAAGCAGCTAAGATATTAATACACCATTTCATGTTGTTCTCAGACGAGCGAATTACATTAGATAGTGAAATTAAGGCTGAAACTGAAGAATTTGATGAAACCTCACTTCACATGCGTCAGTTATTGAAGACAAAACTAGTTGATCTAGATCTTTCTGTTCGCGCATTGAATTGCTTGAAAGCTGCCGATGTAGAAACTCTTGGAGATTTGGTTTCTTATGCAAAATCTGATTTGTTGAAATTCAGAAATTTTGGTAAAAAGTCGTTAACAGAATTAGAGGATTTGGTGGACAATAAAGGGTTAACATTCGGAATGAATGTTGCGAAGTATAAATTAGACAAAGACTAAGAAATAAATCATGAGACACGGTAATAAAGTAAATCACTTAGGTAAAAAAACTGGTCATAGAAAAGCAATGCTTTCAAACATGGCATGTTCTTTAATTGAGCATAAGCGAATTACAACTACTTTGGCAAAAGCGAAAACATTGCGTGTTTTTGTTGAACCAATTTTGACAAAATCAAAAACGGATTCTACTCATTCCCGAAGAGTTGTTTTTTCATACCTTCAGAACAAGGATATCGTTTCCGAATTGTTTCGAGACATAGCACCAAAGATAGCTGAACGTAATGGCGGTTACACACGCATCATCCGAACTGGACATAGATTAGGAGATAATGCTGAAATGTGTTTAATTGAATTAGTTGATTTCAACGATCTTTACTCAAATGATGGTACTAAGAAAACAACAAGAAGATCAAGAAGAGGTGGAGTCAAAAAGAGTGATTCTGTTCAATCACCTGAAACAGTAGCTGAAGAAACGTCGACTGAAGATGTTGTTGAAGATGCAGTTATTGTTGAAGAGTCACCAATTTCAGAAGTAGAGGCATCGGGTGAAGATACGTCCGAAGAAACAAGTGCAGAGGCCTCTACTGACTCTAGCGAATCCGAAACACCTGAAGCTTCGGAAGATTCATCTGAAGAAGAGAAATAATAAGTTTAATCACAATCAACAATGTGTTAATAAAAAGGCGGTTAATTACTGCCTTTTTTTGTTTTTCAATGGTTCATAATATCACCTTAGTTCATACTTTTGCAAATAAAATTCATGACTTTAGATCAATCAGCTCTTTTAGTACTTGAAGACGGAACTATTTTTAGAGGTAAATCCATTGGTAAAATGGGGACTACTGAAGGGGAAATAGCATTCAATACGGGAATGACCGGTTACCAAGAGGTATTTACGGATCCTTCATACCTCGGTCAGATATTAATCATGACAACATCTCACATTGGAAATTACGGTACTCATATAGGAGAGATTGAATCGGATGGAATAAAAATAGCCGGACTGGTGACGAAAAAATTTTCAAATGGTTTTTCTCGTCCCTCTGGAAATAAATCCCTACAAGATTTAATGACAGAAAATAATACTGTTGGTATTTCAGATATCGATACGAGAGCTTTGGTACGCCATATTCGAAATAAAGGCGCCATGAACGCAATTATTTCTTCAGAAATCTTGGATGAGAATGAACTGATTGAACGGGTAAAGAAAATTCCTTCGATGAGCGGGATGGAGCTTTCATCAAAGGTATCAACAAAGGATACATATATCTCAGGTGATCAAAACGGCCCATATAAAGTGGCCTTAATAGATTTTGGTGTTAAAAAGAATATTATTCGCTGCTTAACAGATCGTGGATGTTTAGTCAAAGTTTTCCCCATGAATGTTAGTCTTGATGAATTAAATTCATTTCAACCGGATGGTTACATGCTTTCAAATGGCCCTGGTGATCCTTCCGCCATGCCGAAAAGTATTAAATTGGTTAAAGAAATCGTCGGTATAAATAAACCTGTTTTCGGAATTTGCCTGGGACATCAAATCCTTGGTTTAAGCCAAGGATTAAAGACTGAAAAGATGTTCAATGGTCACAGAGGGATCAATCACCCGATTAAAAATCTAAAAACTGGAAAAGGAGAGATAACTTCCCAAAATCATGGTTTTGTGATTTCATCTGAAAGTGTTGAAAATCATAAAGAAATTCAGGTTACCCATATCCATTTGAATGATGGAACAATTGCAGGAATAGAGTTAATTAATAAACCTGTTTTCTCTGTTCAGTATCACCCTGAAGCATCGGCAGGACCCCATGATTCAAGGTACCTTTTTGATCAGTTTATTGATAATATGAAACGTTACAAAAATTAAGTATGAGTTACATTTCGAAAGTTCACGCAAGACAAATTTTGGATTCTCGTGGAAATCCAACGATTGAAGTTGATGTTGTTACAACAAATGGAATTTTAGGAAGAGCTGCAGTTCCATCAGGTGCATCAACAGGAGTTCATGAAGCAGTCGAATTAAGAGATGGTGATAAAGCGGTTTACCTTGGAAAAGGTGTTTTGAAGGCTGTTCAAAATGTTAATACAATCATCAATGATGCTTTGTATGGTATGGATATTTTCGAGCAAAAGAAAATTGACTATTCCATGTTGCAATTGGATGGTACGGACAATAAATCCAAATTAGGAGCAAACGCGATTTTAGGAACATCATTGGCTGTCGCTCGGGCAGCGGCTCAAGAAACCAATATTAGTCTGTATCGATACATTGGAGGTGTTGGTGCTGTTACTATGCCGGTTCCTATGATGAATATCTTGAATGGTGGTTCACACGCCGATAATTCAATTGATATACAAGAATTCATGGTTATGCCTTTCGGAGCAAGTTCTTTTTCAGAAGGCTTGCGTTGGGGAACTGAAGTTTTTCATCATTTGAAGAGCGTTTTGAAATCAAAAGGAATGTCAACAAACGTTGGTGATGAAGGCGGTTTCGCACCAAACTTAGGTTCCAATGAAGAGGCAATTCAAGTAGTGATTGAGGCGGTCGAAAAAGCTGGATTTAAGCCGGGTCATGACATGTATATCGCATTGGATGCTGCTTCTTCTGAATGTTA
>JBIIVA010000100.1:0-8810 GCA_044339705.1 Crocinitomicaceae bacterium | reverse complement strand
GCGTCATTAGCGACAACGATGCATTGTCTGTTTTTAACGTATCCGATAACAACAACAACCCCGCCGGCAGGACAGCCTCCATGTTCTTTGTACATTCCATAGCCTGCAATTGCCCCAATCTCTATCCTTTCGGTATTTGGATCTAATAATAAATCAATTCGTTCTCGTGCTGTTAGTTTGCCGATTTCATGTAACTTTTCAATACGTTTTTTTCCGCCACCATTGTAAATTTTCGACAATTCTTGCTCTAATGCGCTAATTTTCAAACGCATTTGATCCTCGTTAAAGTTGAATTCCAATTCTTTTTGTGAAACTGCCATAAATCATTTTTGAGGTCCAAATATACGAAATGTAAATTGGAGCGAAATAAGATGAACGCAATGTTCAATGACTTTTTTAACGCTTATATTTCCCTTTTTTCTATTTTCACCGAATATTTGCTGAAACTGACAATATGTTAAAGAAATTTAGGGATAAAAAAGCTCAAGGAAACACAAATAGTTATTTGACCATTTTCATACTTGTAGCGATGGTTTTGGGTGCATCACTTGGTGCAATCATTCATAATTGGTGTGATGCTGATACGGCTGCCGATTTTAGTAAGTATATTAAATTACTAGCAATCATTTTTATACGCTTAGTTCAGATGATTATAGCTCCTTTAGTTTTCACAACTTTAGTCATAGGAATAGCAAAATTAGGAGATTTAAATTCAGTCGGTAGGATAGGAGGGAAGGCTTTGGTTTGGTTCTTTTCGGCTTCATTTATTTCTTTAATCATTGGACTTTTGTGGGTTAATTTCTTAAAACCTGGACACGGATTGAATTTAGCTGATGTCGATTTGTCGGCTGCTAATGAAGTAACTGAAAAAACGCAAGATTTTTCGATTCAACATTTCGTGGAACACATCATTCCAAAGTCTGTTTTTGAGGCGATGGCAACGAACGAGATTCTTCAAATTGTAGTCTTTTCTATCTTTTTTGGATTGGCAGCAGCATCCATTGGAGAAAATGTAAAACCAATCATAACGGCTTTTGATAAGACATCGCACGTAATTCTCAAGATGGTTAATTTTGTAATGAAATTTGCTCCAATTGGTGTTTTTGGAGCAATAGCCGGTGTTTTCGCCGTGAAAGATATTTCAGATTTGATGATTACCTACACCAAGTTTTTTAGTTCGTTTTTAGTAGGAATAGCTTCACTTTGGGTTGTTTTGTTGGCGGTCGGATATTTGTTTTTGAGAAATCACCTGAAAACCTTGCTTAAACGAATTGTAAGCCCATTGGTAATCGCTTTTGGAACTACGAGCAGTGAAGCCGTTTTTCCAAAATTAACAGAAGAATTAGAGCGTTTTGGAATCAAAGACCGAATCGTTTCATTCATGTTACCTCTCGGTTATTCATTTAATTTGGATGGAAGTATGATGTACATGACCTTCGCCAGTATTTTCATCGCGCAAGTGTATGGTGTTCATCTTGATCTGGGAACGCAATTGACGATGTTAATTGTATTGATGTTAACGAGTAAAGGAATTGCGGGTGTTCCTCGTGCGAGTTTAGTAGTTGTGGCAGCGACTTGTGGTATGTTTAATATTCCAGTTGAAGGTGTAGCCTTGATACTGCCAATCGATCATTTTTGCGACATGTTTAGAAGTGCCACCAACGTACTTGGAAATTCGATTGCAACAGCTGTAGTTGGACAGTGGGAGGGTAAGAAAAGTCAATCCGATTAATTGTTTTCATTCTTAAAGCTTTGGATTAAGTCATAGACTGATGTTGGAATATCATTTATTACATTTGATTGATAGACCTGTCAAATGCCTGTGGTAAGCAATCAATCAAATCAATAGCAGTCAGTGTAAATTCATTCTTTTTTCGCGCTGCGAAATCACCTGCCAAACCATGAATCCAAACACCTAATTTACAAGCCTCATGCTCGGAATAACCTTGTGCTAAAAGACCAGTTAATAAACCTGTTAAAACGTCACCGGAACCACCTTTGGCCATTCCTGAATTACCAGTATTGTTAAAATAAATAATGCCTTCAGGGTCGCAAATTGATGTATGAGTTCCTTTTAAGATAATGAAACATTTCAGTTTTTGAGCTTGTTCTCTTTGTTTTTTTAATCGAGTGAATGCAAAGTCTGATTTTCCAAATAATCGATCGAATTCTTTTGGATGAGGAGTTAAAATGGAATTTTCTGGAACTTTAGAAAATAACGAGTCATTCTCAGAAATGAGGTTCAATGCATCTGCATCAATCACAAACGATCCCGAATAATTTTGAAATAAATGTTCAATCATCTGCATGGTTTTTATTTCTTTCCCGATGCCAGGGCCAATTCCAATTGCGGAATATTTTTCCCATTTCATGTCACCTGCGAGAAAATGATCTTCAGAACTTAACTCACACATGGCTTCGGGATTTGTAATTTGAATTATTTCATAACCACATTTTGGAATGAAAGCGGAAACCAAGCCTGAACCTGAACGAAGAGCTGCTTTCGTACCCAGTACGCATGCTCCCATTTTTCCGAGTGAGCCAGCCATAATTAATGCGTGGCCATAATTTCCTTTGTGTGAAAATTTTTCTCTCCGTTTGATTTTTTTTTGAATTAAATCCGAAGACAATAAATGGTATTTGGTTTCTGTATTCTGAATAAAATCAGCAGATAATCTAATATCTATGATTCGCCAATTACCTACTTTATGTCCAAAGTCAGGCAATAAAAAGGATAATTTAGGTTGCTGAAAGGTGAGTGTGTAATCCGCCTGAATGATTGACTCTGAATCGTTTTCCGTATTATTCTCTCCAAATAAACCAGAGGGAATGTCAATGGAAATTACAGTACAATTTTGTCCATTGATTTTTTGAATAATTTCTTTATTTAATCCTTGAGCCGGTTTATTTAATCCTGTTCCAAAAATGGCATCAATAATTAGTTCATGTTCACTGAGATATGGAAAATCAGTCATGCTAAGCAAATTCCTAATTTCAATTTTAGTTTGATCGATGCGATTTAAATTAATTTCAAAATCCACACTAGCTTTTGCAATATTCCCAACAATAAAAGCTCTAACATCATACCCTTTTCCAGAAAGTATTCTTGCTATTGCCAAACCATTGCCTCCATTGTTTCCAATCCCACAAAAAATGGAAAATGAATGATTTTGGGAGAAAGTTTTTTCAATCCAATTTACGCAGGTCTTGGATGCTCGTTCCATCAAATCAATAGATGCAATTGGTTCTTTTTCAATAGTATATTGATCAGCTTCTCGTAACTGTTTTGTTGAAAGAATCTTCATGTCAGAAAGTTAGTTAGAAATCACTTATGAAATTTATTAAAACACCTCATTTACTTTCACTTCTTTTACGAATCATAGCCAATTTTAACAATAGATTATAGCAGTTTCTATTAATAAATTGGGAATCTTTCTACTACAACGGATTTAAATAAAAATGCATAGCGAGCACTGGGTATGAAATCTATCCCATTAAATATTCATCAGTTGCCTTGTTGTCCTTCGAGATAAATCGCAATACCTCGAAAAATACCTAACATATTAAATATTTTATGAAAATCTGACAAAATTCTTTTCCGAACTAACGTTAAATTAATTGTTCAATTGAATATATGTTTAGTTTTGAACTTCTTTGAAAGCTTAATTTTGATTCACTAATTTTAAATGAATAATTGGTATTATTTTTTCAAATTCCAGATTTGCCTGATCTTAATGACAAACTTCTCGGTTGCTCAAAATGAATTGCGTTGGGAGTTCTATCACCCCAAAAAACAATTTTGGATGTCTTTCGGAACATCTGGAAGTATCCAAGAAAAATTAATTGACTCAGGTGAATTGCCAAATCCATTTATTGGCTGTAATGAAGAACAGTTTGCTTGGATTGAAGATGAAATCTGGCAGTTGAAATCAAGATTTTATTTGACTGAAAAGGAATTCAATTCAACAAGTTTAAAACTAAATTTTCCAAATATTGACACGTATGCAGATGTCTTTTTAAACGGAGAACAGATTTATTCAGCAGTTAATTTTTTTCATCCGCATACAATCGAAGTAAAAAACAGAGTTATTTGTGGATACAATGAAATTAAACTGGTATTCACACCTCCAATTCGATTTCACGAGAAACGATTTGAAAATGATCCATTTAAATACCCGGCACCGAACGATCCCAATAAAATTAAAGCGGCTCCTCTTACCAGAAAACCACAATATCAATTTGGTTGGGATTGGGCCTTAAGAATGAATACAATTGGTTTATCAAAGCCAGCAAGAATAGAGATTGGCAAAGAAAATGAAATTCTGAGTTGTGTGGTTTCCACGAAAGAAATCTCTGGAAATTCTGCATGGGTTACATACCGAATCAATTTGTCAAATTATTCAATCGGATTTCGGTTGGTTTCTAATTTTCTGGGAGTTATTTCTGAGGAGGATGTCACCATTAAAAAGGAAGGTTTTCAAGTTGATTTAAAAATTAATGATGCCAAACTTTGGTGGCCTCGTGGTTATGGAGAGCAAAATTTGTATCTAGATACCCTGAGGATTTTCGATGGAAATCAGCAATTAATAGATGAAAAAACTGTTCGCTTCGGTATTCGAAAAGCAGAATTGGTTCAACAAAAAGATCAATGGGGGACTTCGTATCAATTTGTGGTAAATGAAGTGCCAATTTTTTGCAAAGGAGCGAATTACATACCTCAGTCTGTTTTCCCAGCATTCGTAAAAGACGTAGAAATCGTTGGAGCAATTGACCAAATGGTCGCCGCAAATTTTAACATGGTACGCGTTTGGGGAGGAGGTTATTATCCAGATGACATTTTCTTTCAAACCTGCGATGAAAAGGGAATTATGATTTGGCAAGATTTCATGTTTGCTTGCGCTATGTATCCCGGAGATTCAGCTTTTTTATCTTCCGTGAAAACGGAGTTGATTTATCAAGTGCCGCGTATTGCTGCTCATCCGAGTGTGATTTTATTTAATGGGAACAATGAGGTAGATGTGGCCTGGAAAAATTGGGGTTTTCAAAGTCAATACAACTTGGATGAAGCAAATCAAAAAGTAATTGAGAAAGCCTATGCTGACTTGTTTAAGACTTTGATTCCCAACGTTGTTTCGGCTTATTCCAAAACGATGTATGTACATACTTCTCCATTGAGTAACTGGGGGAAAGATGAGTTTTACAACCACGGTTCTCAGCATTATTGGGGCGTTTGGCATGGGAAAGATCCCATGTCAGATTTTGCCAAGAAAATAGGGCGGTTCAATGCCGAATATGGCTTTCAGAGTTTTCCTGAGTTTTCAACGTTGTTGGCTTTTTCAAAAAAGGAAGACTGGGACTTGAATTCAAAAGTAATGAAGCACCATCAGAAAAGTTATGTCGGAAATCAAATGATTAAGAAGCATGCTGATCTTTTGTACGGAACAACGGATGACTTTAACCGATTTGTATACTTATCCCAGTTAACTCAGGCTTATGCTGTTTCTTCGGCTGTAACTGGACATCGCTTGGATGCTCCCCGTTGCTCTGGAACAATTTTTTGGCAATTGAATGACTGTTGGCCTGCACCGACTTGGTCAAGCATTGATTTTTACGGAAATTGGAAGGCTTTGCACTATGCAATTCGAGATGATTACCGAGATCTAGCTTTATTAAAACAAGCAACTGAACAGGGTGAAATTATTTGGGTGAAATCTGACTTAAAAGAAAAACAGAAAGCCAATATTAAAATAGAAACGTTCTCCTTGGTTGGTAAATTGGTTGATGTAAAAGAAATTCCATTGGAAATCAATTTTCAGGATCATATTGAGATTTGGAATCATTCAAAAGCAAAATTTTCAAAAGATGTTCTAATTCGAGTTTCAATTGATTCAGTTTATTATCGCGAGTTTTTAATTAGTTCGAAAAAAACGTTTGCGAAACCAACAGTGAATTTGAAACTTGAAAATGTAAATCCTTCAACAAAAACCTTCGAGCTAAAAGTTCTTAATTCTGCTTTTTGCGCTGATTTTTGGGTTTACTCCATGAAACAAGGAATTCGCTTCGAACGAAATTTTATCAATTTACTTCCGGGAACGCATACAGTAAAAGGTACGTATAGCGAATTACCGAAGTTGAGTGATTTTGGATATTTATTTCGTTGAGTTTTTCAAACCAATAAAGGTCTCAAGTGTTAGACTCTTGTGGAATCCCTGAAAGTGAATGTGGTTTGGTTAAAACGTGACTTACGTTTACAAGATCACGAACCCTTGAAATTTGCGGTTGAATCCAAAAAACCTATTATTTTACTTTACATTTTTGAGCCATCACTCATGAATCACCACGATTCAGATATTCGACATTGGCGTTTTGTATGGCAGTCCTTGATCGAATTAAAATCACAACTTTCAAAAGATCAATCATTAACAATTCTTTATGGTGAAGCGTTGGAAGTTTTTGAATCACTAACAAATTTTTACGAAATACAATCTGTTTTTTCGCATCAGGAAACTGGAAATCGTATGAGTTTTGACCGTGATTTGGCTTTGAAAACATTTTTGAAAACGAAGAGAATTAATTGGAAGGAGAGTCAAACGAATGGTGTCCTTCGTGGAATTCAAAATAGAAGTGATTGGGACAAGAAGTGGATGGAATTCATGCATCAACCAATTATTGCAATGAATCCAAATGAACTAAAAACAATTGAGTGTAAACAGGAAATTTGCAAGCAATTTAATTTGGAATCCATTCCTGATGAAATAATACAATCAAACCCTAATTTTCAACCGGGAGGTGAATTAAAGGCTTTGAAATACGCCAAGAGTTTTTTTCAGGAACGTCATTACAATTACAGTCGACACATTTCAAAACCTTTAGACGCAAGAAGGGGTTGCAGTAGGCTTTCTCCTTATTTGGCTTATGGGAATGTTTCGTTGCGACAGATTTATCAAATGGCTATGGAAACAAGAAATAGGGGAGGGAACAAACGTTCGTTAAGTAATTTCATTTCCCGTCTTCATTGGCATTGTCATTTCATTCAAAAGTTTGAAACGGAGTGTGAGATTGAGTTTCGAGCAGTAAATTCTGCGTTTGAATATCTTGGGAAGAAAAAAAATCAGGAATACATTGCGGCATGGCAAAAAGGAAAAACGGGAATTCCATTGGTTGATGCTTGTATGCGCTGTGTTGTTGAAACGGGATATTTGAATTTTCGAATGCGAGCGATGGTTGTTTCTTTTTTTGTTCATAATTTATGGCAAGATTGGCGCGAACTTCATTTTTTAGCTAAACAATTTTTAGATTATGAACCTGGAATTCATTATCCGCAAATACAGATGCAGGCTGGATTAACAGGAGTCAATACCCTGCGTATATACAATCCCATCAAAAACTCGGAAGAGCATGATACCGAAGGAGAATTCATAAAAAAATGGATACCAGAATTAATGGATGTTCCAGCCAGTTTAATTCACGAGCCGTGGAAAATGAATGAAATAGAGCAAACGTTTTACAATTGTAGAATGGGAGTTGATTACCCTTTACCTATAGTTGATGTAGAGGAGTCTCGAAAATTTGCGGCAAGCTACATGCATGAAATTAAAAAATCCTATTTTTCAAAACAAAATGGCTTGAAGATTTTGATGAAACACGTTTCTCCTGATCGAAATTCAAAATGATAGAAGCAATTTATTTGAACTCATTATCAGTTGGTTGTGTCAAACAGCTTCAGGAAGTTTGGTAATTATGTTTGAAACGTGTTCAATCTAGCGACAAATCGATGAGTGAAAAAATATTTAGTTTGAGGCATCAATACAAACTCAAAAGAAGTATTTCTGTTTAATTCGAAATAATCATGAAAATTATTGATAACGAAATAAACCTTTATTCAGCATGAAATGAAAAGTTAAGTGGAGGAAAATCCGATATACGCAGTTTGTTACTCTAGTGATTGATTTTTAAAAGCGATACAGTGAATTTAGCTAAACTATAAATTTAATTTCCAAATTTTTCGATTACTTGCTGGGTCACTCCCGTATTCGAAAACCCTCCATCATGGAAAAGATTTTGCATCGTCACATACTTCGTTAAATCTGAAAACATGGTGATACAGTAATCTGCGCAAGCAATCGCAGGTGCATTTCCAAGTGGCGACATTTGCTCAGAGAAATTGATAAATTCTGTAAAACCTTTGATTCCTTGTCCCGCAGTTGTTACGGTTGGAGATTGAGAAATGGTATTCACACGAACTTTCTTCTTGATTCCGTAGTGATATCCAAATGAACGAGTTATTGACTCCAAAAGGGATTTAGCGTCTGCCATATCATTGTAATCAGGGAAAATACGTTGAGCAGCTATATAAGTAAGCGCTACAACAGAGCCCCATTCATTCAAGGCATCGTGTTTATAAAGTGTGGCCAATGTTTTGTGCAGAGAAATTGCTGAAACATCCATGGTTTGGTTATAAAACTGATAATTGCTCTCCGTGTAATGTTTTCCTTTACGAACGTTTGGCGACATTCCGATTGAATGAAGAACAAAGTCAATTTTCCCTCCTAAGATTTCCATTGATTTAGTTACCAAGTTTTCAAGGTCTTCAACATTGGTGGCATCAGCAGGAATGATTTGACTTCCTGTCTTTTCAGCTAGACCATTGATTTCACCCATACGCATTGCGATTGGAGCATTTGTCAAAACGAATTGAGCTCCTTCTTCGTGCGCGCGTTCAGCTACTTTCCAAGCGATTGATTGATCGTTCAAAGCACCGAATATAATTCCTCTTTTTCCTTTAAGTAAATTGTTTGCCATGTCTTTTC
>JBIIVA010000099.1:0-8829 GCA_044339705.1 Crocinitomicaceae bacterium | reverse complement strand
TATTCTTTTCAAGGCATACAAATTATAAAACCTAATTTATGATGCGTTTTGCTAAAATGAAACCATATTGTTAAAAGATTTCCTTTTTAAATTGAATGAGAGAGAATTTTCAATTGTATTCTGAGCAGTCTGAAAAATGAAACTCCTATAGATAGAACAATTTAAATTTAACAAGAATTTGGAGTGTATGATTCAATGCGGATATACCGTTGAAAATCAACTTTAACATAATCCTCGCCGTTGCCTTCAAAATTGGTTATCAAGAAAAAAAATCGGATAGAAAGTAACGTTAAAAGTAAATGTAGAAATTCTAGTTTTCATGAAATTGGATTAGGAGGGCGAAAAAACATCGGAATAAATTATGGTGTTTTGTTTGTACTATGGCACAAAAAGAAAGAGATTACAAAGACCTCTTTCGATTATTCTTTTGAGCGATTAAACTAGGTATAATATCATATTTTCGGAATTTAATCCGGGTAAATATGAAATTTTGGGATATAATCCAAATATTCATATTCAATGAGAAATAGGCATTTTAACTTTTACCGAATGTATTAAGCAATTTAGTATTCTTTTGCTCAACTAAATGTATGATTTTATACTGACTTAACCAAGAATTTAAGGAAAGATAAAAACAATTCTCGCTGCCGATGACAATCGGCTTTAAAGAAAAAAAATCCGCTTTGCTTGATTGAGTTTTTGTATCGAAGAAAAAGCTTAATCCATCCTCACCTCAAACGGTAAGCGCATCTGAATTCCACGCATATTTTCAATCTTTTTAATTGATGCGTAATAATCCAATAATTCTTGTGGGATTTTTTGAGATTTGATGCCCACCGATTCGTCTTCCTCTCGATCTTCGATAAGCTCGATTAAATCACTCAATTTGTCTTCTTTCTTCAAAGGATAATACAAAACTTTTGGGTTTTTCAAATCTACTTCAGCTGATGCAAAGGCGATAGCATCGTTCAAACCGCCAAGTTGGTCAACCAAACCAATTTTCAGAGCGTCACGTCCTGTCCAAACACGACCACGAGCGATCACATTAACCTGATCTTTGGTCATTTTTCGTCCATCGGAAACTCGTTGTAAAAACTGCTCGTAAATTTCGTCGACTTCCTCTTGAGTAATTGCCAATTCCATCGGTGTTAATTTACGATTGGTTGATAAAACTGCATGTTGATTCGTACTAACTCGATCAAAGGAAATTCCCAATTTATTTTCAAGCATTTTTCCTGTGTATGGAATCATTCCAAAAACACCGATTGAACCTGTAATTGTTGTTGGCTCAGCAAAAATCTTATAAGCCGGTGATGCAATGTAATAACCACCCGAAGCTGCAACATCACCCATCGAAACCACGACTTTTTTCACTTTATTGGTCAAATTGACTTCTCTCCAAATTTCTTCACTCGCCAAGGCGCTTCCCCCCGGACTGTTAATTCTGAACACAACGACTTTGATTGATTTTTCATTTCGAACTTTCTTGAAAAGCTTACAAATCTCAGCAGAGGTCAAACCTTCGCCTTCTGTTGCCACATCTCCTTCGGCCAAAATTACCGCAACTCTTGGATTTTCAGACTTTGTTAAAAGCTGATCTTCGTAAAATGATTTTTTGGCATACTTTTCAAAGTTCTGCAACTCCAAGTCTTCCTCGGAATCAACGCCCACTTTCTTCATCAAAAGTGCCATAACCTCATCACGGTATTTGACCCCATCGAGAAGCTTAAATGCTACAGCATCTTCAGCACGTTTGATTTTCATGGAATCGGCAATTACATTCAACTCTTCCGCATCAATTTTCCGATCAGCCGCAATGTCATTTCTCATATCTTCCCACATCGAATTCATATAACGTTCTACTTGCATACGACTTGAGTCACTCATATTTGTGCGAAAAAACGGCTCCACCGCACTCTTGAAATCATTGTTTTTACCTCGAATGATTTCCACTTCCACATCGAGTTTATCCAACAGACCTTTGAAAAACATCAATTCACCTCCAAGTCCTGTCATTTGGAAAGCCGATGTTGGAAAACCATATGATTCATTCGCAGCAGAACTGATGTAATACTCTTTTTGAGAAACATATTCACCCGAATTGTACGCTACCGCAAATTTTCCACTTTTCTCGAAATCATTAACAGCAGAACGAATTTCACGTGCTGTTGCCATACCACATGACACCTCGCCGATATCAATGAATAAACCTTTTATTCTATCATCTTTTTTGGCTTTTTCAAGAGCGAATAGTATATCTGGTAATCCGGGATTCTCCGTCATTTCAAAACTCATTGGATCGAATTCTGACTTCCCCTTTTCCAAAATGGTTCCATTGAGCTTCAAATGCAAGATTGTTTTATCTTTTAACGCCATTGGTTCTGGACCGAATTCACTGAATGATCCAATTATTCCTCCCAAAACGAGGAAGAAAAAAATCATCCCTACCAATCCTGCTATGAAAACAGCTAAAAAGCTGGGCCAAAATATTTTACCAAATGAAATTTTGCCGTTGCTATTATTGTTTTGTTCAGTCATATTCTCTATATTAATTATAACAAATTTCCAATTTTTAATCCTTTGTTAACGATATTCAAACGTAACGTGAAACGAATTTGTTCACCATAATTTTTGTAAAAATCCGACCCGATATTTTCGCTACGTAATAATGGGAAATAGACTCCTAAAACACTTGATAAACGAATTCCAAGCCCCGTATTCCAGGCGGTTTGAATAGAAGTTCCATTATAAAATGCTCCTACATCACCAAAAATTCCAAACAAATTCGGTTTAAAAGGAAGTTGAATATATGCATTCGCTGTGGTCATCCAAAAACTGGTTGTACCGAAACTTGAAGTGCTGTGAAATCCGCCGAAATTATCAGCTCGTTGCTGATTCCAAAAACTAGAAGTCGCATTTCGTGCAAAATCATAATCTTCCAAAAATAAATCTTGGTATCCTCTTGCACCACTCAATGACATTTGATAAGCCGTATTTTCGAGTCCACTTTCGTAAATGAAATTCGTTCCAAAAAAGGCCCGCAACTCAATCCATCGATCCATTTTATTTTTCAAATATCTATATTTATAGGTTGTGGAAGTCGAAAATCTCCCCAACTGCTCTTGGTTATCTTCACTTTGCATATAATCCAATCGCAAGCGCATGTTGAACTTGTGATCCGGTAAATTCACATTATAATCGTATTGAGCAAAGGCACCTCGTTGATTTAAGTCAAAAGTTGGAAAACGATCTTTTCTATATATGGCTTGAACTAACAAATTATGAGAAGTTGCTTTCGCGCGACCGCGATTACCTAGTTTCGCATTCCAATATGGACTAACAGCCATTAAAAATCCGTTTCTGTCTTCGCCATTTCCAAAATTCTTTACCGAAACTCCAAATTTTGAAAGTTTGATGCCATTTACAGGAAGAAAAGAATAACTCAATTCAGCGATTCCAGCTACATTCTTGCGTCCAAAAGAAAACTGAGGTGCGACAAAATATTGAAATTGTTTAAACGGTAAGCCCAAATTATGAACAGCTACACCCAACATCAATTTGTCGTAACTATTTCCACTGATTGTTGGCAACCAAAATAAATTGGTTTTTCCTGATTCGTGATCACCGATTAAAAACTCCGTTTTCAATGGCTCAATTTTGTGAAACATTTTGTCTGACGTCCAAAAATTATTTCCACGGTTTACCTCAGGAATATCTTTGCTTTTATCAATTGCAATTGACGTAAAATCTGTTCCATTAAATGAAATACTTCCTTTTTGGGAAGGTTCCAACCATTTTGTTTGAACAACTGAATCCCCTTTCAAAAAATTGATTTCAATTGGTCCTTTAACCTGACCAACATTCTTTACGGTAACATTCGTTGTGTTGGTCAACTTATCTTTCTTTACTTTTTTAATTTTATAATCGATGTGTTTTGTCGTTTGAATTAAATCCCCAAATAACCAGGACAAATCTTTTCCGGTTGTAGACTCAATCGACTTTTTCATGTCCTCTGGTTGTGGATGTTTGAATTTCCAAGCTTCGAAGTAATTGCTCATGGCTTTGTTAAACAATTCTTCTCCCAAATAATCTTTCAAATAAAAGAAAACAAGTCCTGTTTTTTGATACATGGTAACGCCATAATTTGCCGATGTAAATTCAGCTGAATGGGTTTCAATCGGTTGATCTTCCCCAATAACTGCCAAAAAGCGCGAACTAATATCACCCATGTCGTGATGACTCAAATCCTCAAAATGAAAACGACCTTGCAAAATCATATCCGACATATTTTTATTTTTCGGATATTTAGTTGTCATGTATCGCATTTCATTCAAGGTATTCATGCCTTCGTCCATCCAACCGTGAACGCGCTCGTTTGAACCTAGAATGCCATAAAACCAATTATGCCCGACTTCGTGAACGATAACAATTTCAAGTTCCTCTTTCGAACTCGAATTTCCAATAACTGTGACATTTGGATACTCCATTCCGCCACCTGCGCTGATGGTACCATCAACTGCAGTAACTTGACTGTAGGGATAATCGCCATTCCAGAGTGAATAGTAGTAAGTGCCATCATTTATGTATTCAATCGCATGTTGCCAATGGATTGTGTTGTGAGGAACAAACATTGCCCATGATGTCACCTTTCTTTTTGAATGTGGTAATTCAACTTCTCCTTTCAGAACCCCATAGCGCTTGTCGGCAAACCAAGCAAAATCATGCACTTTCGATTGTTTGTATTGAATCGTTTTCCATTCGGTTGATGACTCAGGAAACTCCGTTTTTCCATTTCTTCCTTGAGGTTTCATCAAAAAATCTGGAATTTGATTCTTGGTATCTGACGCTTTTTTATTTAAAAATTCAATTTCGGAAGGGGTTTGCAAATCACCAGTTGCTCCAACAACGTAATTTGATGGTAAAGTAATGCTAACATCGAACGATCCAAATTCTGAATAAAATTCACCTTGATTTAAATATGGAATGGGATTCCACCCATTTTTATCATAAACTGCTGGCTTTGGATACCACTGAGTAATTTGATACGACTGCCCTATATGCCCCAAACGTGAAATTTCTCCAGAAGGAATTTTAACTTTAAACGGAGTTGAAACACGAATTCGATCTCCGCTTTTCAGGTTTTTCGATAAGGTAAGAATACATATGTCTTGGTGTTTTAAATCAAACGACCATTTCACCGGCTGTCCATCGACTTTGAAGTCCAAGGAATCAATCCAACCTAAATCTTTTTCTTTACCAAAACGAAGAATTTGTTTCCCATCTGAATATTGCTGTTTAGCTAGTGCTGAATTTGCATTTCTGTAAGCGTTTGGCCACAAATGGATGTATATTTTATCGAGTGTATTTGGTGAATTATTGATGTATTCAAATTCTTCATAAGCTGAGAGCATATGGTTTTTATCGTCCAATTTTACTCGAATTTTATAATTCACCTCTTGTTGCCAGTAATCTTGTGAAAAAGCATTAAATAATCCGAAAGGAAAAATAAAGAATAGAAAATGAAATCTCATAGTTCCAATTATTTGTTTGAATTTACAAATTTAAAGCTAAAGCTATTCGACGAAAAAAAAATTTGTGTAACGGCTTTAATAGTTTCGAAAAGTGATTATTTTACACATAAACGGAAAAAAGGCCGTTAAAAACGACCTTTTTCTCTTTTATTTTAGTTTGTTATTGGATAACTATTTTTTCAATAAATGATTTTCCATTAATCCTTGAATGGATAAAATAAACTCCTTTTTCTAAGCCAGTTTCCAAAAATTGAATTTTGTTACCACTAAAAGAATTCTTTTTAATCAGTTTTCCGTTCAAATCGGTCAATTCAATTTCGCAATTATTTACGTATTCCGAAAGCTGTAAAGTGAATTCACCTTGACTCGGATTAGGATTAATTGAAAAGTTAAGATCAGTAATATCTTCTATTCCTAAATATCCATCCACACCGTCGCAGTTTTCATCAATCCCATTGGCTAAAATATCTGTTGCATTTGGATTAATTTGACCATTTGAATCATTGCAATCCTGGTTATTCGTACTAAATCCAATTCCCGGATTTTCACAGAAACTCAATCCAGTTGAACCAGTTCCAAAACCATCATTGTCGGCATCAGTGTAATATGTTGTGAAATTTAATCCGTTATCATCAACTCCATCACAATCATTGTCAATTCCGTCACAAATTTCAGTCGCACCTGGATAAATTTGGTCGTTTGCATCATCACAATCTCCTCCAATGGTTATCGTGTTTTGTGGTTGCGAACATGATTCAACGCCAGTAGCTTCATCACCAAATCCATCGCCATCTGCATCCACGTAATACATAGCGAACAAAAGTCCATCATCAGTTAAACCGTTACAATCATTGTCAATTCCATCGCAAATTTCAGTTGCATTTGGATTTATTGATGCATTACTATCATCGCAATCACCTCCCAATGTGACATAACCAACACCTGGATTTTGACATAATGTTTGTGCGGAAGAGTTTTGTCCAAAAGCATCACCATCATTATCCAAGTAATAAGTAACGGGGCCAGAAATTTGAACGTTATTATCATCACAATCTCCTGCATCCAAAACATAACCTACTGGAGAAGAACAACCGATAAATGTCTGTAACGAATCACCAATTTGGTCCCCATCATTGTCATAATACCAAACTGTTAATGGATTTATCAAATTATTTGCGTCATCACAATCGCTATTATCCGAAACAAAATTTATTGGAGCCGAACATGTAACGGTATCAATCAATGGATTCCCATAACCATCTCCATCATTGTCTGCATAATACGTTTGAGGAGAAAGACTAATCACATTCCCATAAAGGGATACATCATCCATCCTCCAAGTAGTTGTTGTTCCGAGCATCTCTGTAATGTAGAATCTGAAAGTTACCTGACTTAAATTAGAATAGTTTGTAAGGAAAACAGTATCATCCAAATAAGCATTATTAACATTAACACCGGTTCCAAAATCTATATCAGATGCATAATTATCCAAACTTGAACGTAAATGCCAAACTGGAGAACCAGCAGAGCCACTTGGTCTAAATTTAAAAGCAACACGATCTAAATTCATTACCTTACAATTTGCTGCTGTTACTGAAAATTCATTGTATTGATTCAAATCAACAGAAGATCCAGTATTCCAACCGCTTCTATTAAAAATTCCACCACCGGTTGCACAATTTGTTCCAACCCCATTGAAATTTGAAAAAGTAAGGTCGATATTTGTATTTGAAGCTGCGTTATCTTGTGTCGCACAATCAACTGTACCAGCAAATTGATAAATCCCCAAACTAATCGGCAAAAGAGGAGCATCAGACCCACTGCAATCCTCGTCAATACCATTTAAGGGAATATCTGTAGCACCTGGATTTAAAGACGCATTCGTATCGTCACAATCAGAACTATTGGAAACATATCCAATCGGTTGAGAACACGCAATAAGAGAATCGTTTTGATTTCCAAAACCATCTTGATCGGTATCAGCATAAAAAGTTGTAAATGTTAATCCATTATCAATTAATCCATCACAATTATTATCTATTTCATCACAAATTTCCTGAGCATTTGGATTGATTGAAGAAACAGTGTCGTTGCAATCCCCATCAGTTAAAATGTAGTTCGATCCTGGAGAAAGTATCGACAATAAAGAATCTGAGCCCCCAAAACCATCCTGATCACTGTCCAAATACCATGTTAATGCAGCAAAACCATCATCAATTAATCCATCACAATCGTTGTCTAAATTATCTGCTGTTTCTTGTTGATTCGGGTTAATAGAAAAATTAGAATCATCACAATCTAAATTATTAGAAACATAACCTGATGGTTGACCGCAGTTTTGAATACTTACGGTTGGGTTTCCAAATCCGTCATTGTCAGCATCTACATAGAAAGTAGAAAGTGAATTAACTTGAGCGTTGTTATCGTTACAATCGGTTGAATTTGAAACGTATCCTAAAGGCTGCGTACACGAATTCTGAGTTAAACTCAAATCACCAAATCCATCACCATCAGTATCTGCATACCAAATTGCATTTGGGTTCAGTGCTGCGTTACTATCATCACAATCGGTATTATTTGAAACATAGCCAGCTGGCGCAGTGCAGTCCTGGATTGTAGAAGTCGGATTACCAAACGTATCACCATCGGCATCAGCATAAAAAGTTGTTTGAGTAAGGCAATTGAGAGAACCTCCAAATGATACTCCATAAGTTCCTGCTGAAGGAGAGTTGTAACCCCATCCGCCAGTCATTGTCTGACCGCTAGCATAAAATCGAAATGTTACAGTAACATTATCGGGCATGTTTTGAAGATTACTAATTCCAGTTAAATCAATTGGTGATGTCATTGGACCATTTCCTATTCTGGTGAATGGAGTCCCAATTAAAGTGAAATTTGTTCCGTCCAAACTATATGCAAATTGCATTGAAACACCAGGTGAAGCAGAGAAAGTTGTAGTTCCTGCAAAATAACCATTGATAGATGTTAAAGACAATGTATATCCGGATGTAGCCGATAAAGTATGTTCAAAATAGTCTGTATTTGAAAGCAAAATCCCGTTGTTCTGAAAACCCTGGGTTCTAAAAGAGTTTGTTGCCGTTGACGCAACTGCTCCGCTTCCACGAATAACCAAATTTGAACCATCCAAGTTACTATTCCAAATATCTGCCGAACTTGAAATAGGACTACTTTCACCAAAAAAATCCCATGCAGCAATAGTTTGAGAATAACATATATTCAACGTAGTAAACAACAAGAAGATAAATAGAAATTTTTTCATTTAAAATAATTTTCTACA
>JBIIVA010000098.1:0-8913 GCA_044339705.1 Crocinitomicaceae bacterium | reverse complement strand
CAAGAATACTTTCCAAAATAACCGCTCTAACCCTAATTCAGCACCTTAATAAGTTTGTTTTCAATCGCCCAATTAACAATTTAAAAATAAATTTGGCCTAAATGCACAACGGGTTAATCCTGCATTGTTGTATTCAATGAAAAAAATGTATCCTACGGCTGATACAATTGTTTTTCTTAGAGGTGATTACAGGAGACAATTAGGAAATAAAGCAGTTCATTTTCCTTTTAAAACTGAATCATCAAATGGTGATTGGGAATACGGAAGTATAATCCCAATAAAAAAGGGCAGTATTGAAATTAAAAATGATAAACTGATAGTTTATCTTGAAAACGGAAATTTTTCCGAACAGGCGATTGACGAAACTGTTTTTCCAAAGAGTCTTATCTCATTAAAACAAGTAACTTCAGAAAATATGTCATTAGATTCAATTTTCATTAGAACAAAATTTAATTACGAAACCAATAAAGATTATTTAGATGACATTTATTCCCAATATCCTGTATACTACACTCAGTATCAAATAGGGATTGATGTTGAGGAGAATTGGAGTAAAAAATGGAGTGTAGAATACTCTACTTACTTCGAAAATCAATCTATGTTAATAAATGTTTTACCGATATACGAAACCTCAAGTTTATATCAAAGATTCGGACAATCACGACTTATTGGTGGTCTAAATAATTATGAACCAGGAATTAAATCGCTTTATTTCGAATTTCAGAGAGAACAAAAACCAGAATGGAATTCAGAAGCGAATACTTATCAGGGATTAGATGGTGATTATAAGCATAAGGAAGATATATCAAAAATCAATAAAGATTTTCAAAAGTATTTGGAAAATTTCACAGATTATTTGAGGTATAAAAATCAAGGAAATTTGAAAAAAGCTAGTAGTAGCCTTGAAAATGCGGATAAGAGTTTGAATATTTTTATGAAAAACTACTTCAACTTGAAATATTATTATTGAGCAAGTTGTTAGAAGGAAAAAAATTAATAGATGAACCTGTATATTTTTCTTGAGTTATGATTTACAATAAGGTAAAACCAAAACTATACATCATCACAGGCGCTCCAAATACCAGAAAATCTTCAGTAATTAGAGCCTTAACGGGAGTGCGAGATTCAAGAGCTTTCGAAATTCAGTTTGAGCATAGTATAGTCAATACCTATATTTTTCTTACATCTCGAAATGAAATCAGATATAGAAACCAGCCGAATGCTGTTTCGCCTGAAGAGCTTGTAACCTTTTTGAATAATTTGGATTCTACTATTGAGGCTGTAATTATTCCACTTCGCTCGACCAATCCGGTAAATGGGGTTTTTGCAGAAACCTATATTGATGTTTTAAACAACAATGGATTTGAAATAGATACAGTAGTGATGTTTAATACAACTATTCTTTTACCTAGCAACATTGCTGGAGAATTGTTGATATCGAATAGTACCATTCCGTCGAATTTAACTGCATCCAACGTGCGAAAAATATGGAGAATTGTCTAGATGGCAAACCTGAATTAAACTATAATATTACAATGAAAAAACTATTTAAATATCTTCCCATTTTTATAGCGAGTATTGCATTCTCGCAAGAATTCATAGTATTCGAAAACAACAAGAAAAACAAAGCTCTATTTGATTACAGCGATCCGAATTCATTGGTGAGTATGCTGGTGCAAAATCAAAATAGAATTATTTACTCAAGTTGCGAGGCTTCATTGTATAAAGATATGGTTAATGAGTATAGTTTTCACCCTATTGATGGAATGAAAACATATAGTTGTTATTCCGGCAAATGGGAAATTGAGGGTGATGACGAATATAGGACAAGAAAAATACTTACAAGAGATTCGAAAGATGAAAAATTTGAAGATTGGATCTTCCGATTGACATCGATAGGTGACGAAACCGAAATATACGCACCGCTTTTAAGAATAGACCCGAATCTGCTTAAGAAACAATACGATTTATGTGGAGATAATCAACCCATTTCATTACCACCAACAATAAATTACTTTGATGTTAATAACATTGACTTAATTATCCTCGCTAAGGACAAAATATATTTCACAAAAAAATCACTTTATGAAAATAAAAACTTCATTTGCCTTGAATTGTCTCTGGATGAAATTGGAAATCTCGCTCGGTTTGATTTCTTGAATGAGGATTTATCCAAGAAAATAACAAATAAATTACGTGAATTCCAGCTACGGAAAAGAGAAGTTGATGATGCTAGTTATCCAATTTATTCGATTACTGAATTTTATGATCAATATAAACAGGCTAATTTATTTGATGATTTTAATGAAAATGAATTTAAATACTACAGTAAATCAAGTTCAATAAAGCGCATATTTCCTGGTGGAAACTGGGAAATAGAAGGTGATGATGAAGACAGAACATTGCAGATATTGACGCGAAATTCAATGGATGAGTCCTTTGAGGAATGGTACAATCGTCTTACTAAGCAAGGAGTTGCTCCAGGTTACAATCCCGAAGTATTTGGTCCATTGACTAGACTTGATACCAAAGGCAGAATCTCAATAGCGACACTGAAAATGAAATACGATGCGTGCGCAGAAAATCAACCTTTGCAATTTCCTGATTTAGAAACAACTTACTGGGTAGATTACCCAAATCCTGCAATTTATCTTCAACGAAAGTTCACAATCGATTCAACAGGCAAGTTCAAAACTACTTTTAGTCAACTAATATTCGCGGAACGCTTGGATAATAAAAAGGGATTTTCGCAAAAACCCCAGGTTTTAATGGTATTTGGAAATGAATATGAACCGATGAATAAAGAAATCTCTGATTTATTAAAAGAGGAACTTAAAATATTTGAACTGAATCAAGAATTACCTTGGAGAAAAATAATTTTTTCTCAAAAAGGTAAAAAAGTAAACGCAAGTGAACTCAAAAAAATAGTTCATTGTCTTGATATTACAGAAAATCAAATAAAATATTGATTATGAAAAGAATCTTTGTTTTTTTATCTCTAGCAGCTTGTTTTAATTTAATGGCTCAAGTTTCAGTTTCATTGGAGCAACCCGAATTAAAAGTTCTCTTCAGAGACTATGATAATTATATAATTCCTGTTGCGACCGGAGCTGAGGAAAATGAACTTTTAGTGAATGGTGGAATTGCGTTAATGACCCAATACAAAGGGAAGAAAGCTTATAAAATTAAACCTGACCTAAATGTAAAGGAAATAGCCATCACTCACAAAGCCAAGATAAAAGGAGTTTGGAAAACAATTGATACGACTAATTATAAGGTTAAGCCGTTCCCAACTCCGATTGTCTATAATTATACAATTTCAAAAACAAGTGGTGCCAATATCCGATGCGGATTTCCATTGGAAACTCTTATCAAACGTACTTTTCAGGTAATAAGTGTTAGCATAATGGATCAGGAAATTAATGGGTCAATCGTACCGAGTGATCTTGTTAAACATTTAAAACCTGGAAATAACATTGCATTGACAGTAAAAATCAGGGATTTTGAATCGGGTAGTGAATCCACAATTATGACATCTTTAAAGGTAATCAATTAAACATAAAATATGATGTTAAGAATAGCAAGTTTTCTGATTTTTGTCTTTTCAATGTTAAAAGTTCAATCTCAAATTCAATATGCTCTTGAAGTTCCAGAATACAATTTTCTGTATAAAAACTACAAGAATAAAATTTTCCCTTCCTCTAAGGATGGAATAGTCCTAACCCCTTATGTGAAAGATTCATTGAAAAATGTATATATAGAAGAATTTGAACAAGAAGGAAGAAAAGGTTTTACAATACAGCCAAGGTATTTGGGTAATTTAACAGTAAAATTTCCGGTCGCTAATGAAAAAGGGAAAATAATTGGAACTGATAGCATTGAGTTTTTGGTTCGTCCAATTCCGGATCCTGTTCTATTAACGAGCTCTGTATCTAAGTCGTCAGGTTCAAGGATATTTGTTGGGCAAAGTGCATCCAGTCCGATTGTTGGTATATATGATGTTATTTCAATTGAGGTACAGGGTGTTGGTGCTGGATTTTGTGCAGGAAATATTATTCCAGGTACTTTGGTTTCAGATTTAGAGGTAGGTACAGAGGTTAACATAGTGTTTATATACAAAGATCCTTTTACCGGAGCGACATACACAGATTCGGGCACTTTGAAAGTTACGAACTAGAAGCATTAATCTTTAAATCACCGCTTAGCTGGATTTGCAATCTTGTACTTATTCAATTCCCCTGCTCAGCTCAATTTGCAATCCGACTTTTCTTATTCGATTACTACAACTTGAAAAGTTTCTTTTAATTTTGAAGGAGGGTAAATGCTGTGGGACTAGTATCTATCTTTACTTTCGGTTATTCGCTCTCATATCTCATTCTCACTCTTCCAAAAAGAGGAGTTATCAAAAAGAAATAAATTAAGAAAATACTGTCTTTTTATGGAATCATATTCCAAATAATTCCATATATTTGTTTGTGATTATTCGTGAGGCACAAAAAAAGTTACTGGATTTAGCATCTAAATTCAAATGTGTAGCTGTTACTGGCGCTAGGCAATGTGGTAAAACTACCCTGGTAAAACAAACTTTTGTCGATTTACCTTATGTTTCTCTGGAGAACATTGATACGCGGCAGTTTGCACTGGATGACCCTCGGGGATTTCTACAATCGTATCCAAATGGGGCAATTTTCGATGAAATACAACGCACACCAAATTTATTTTCTTATCTGCAAGAGTTCTTGGATAACACGCGTGAAAAAGGACGTTACATTCTGACTGGATCCAATAATTTTTTACTACAGCAATCGATAACACAAAGTCTTGCCGGCAGAGTAGGTTTTTTAACGCTTTTACCATTTAGTTTGAAGGAATTAAAATCAATAAATGCCTTACCGACCTCGGATCTAACTTTAATGAAAAATGGTTTCTACCCTCCAATTTACGATCAAGGAATTCCTCCCAATGATTGGTGTCCGAACTACATTAGAACTTACATTGAACGAGATGTTCGACAAGTTAAGAATATTACTGATTTGATTGTATTTGAACGATTTATAAAAATTCTGGCGGGAAGAACGGCTCAAGAATTTAATGCTAGTTCATTAGCGTTGGAAACAGGTGTTGACGTAAAAACGATTCAATCTTGGGTTGGTATTTTGGAAAATAGCTACATTATTTATTTGCTAAAACCCCATCACAAAAATTACAATAAAACCATTGTTAAACGACCCAAGGTCTATTTTTACGATACGGCAATCGTTTGTTCATTAATTGGTATTCAAACCGAAGAACAACTCGACTTAAATCCTTCGAAAGGTGCGATTTTTGAAAATATGGTAATCAATGAATTTGTAAAAAACAGAACAAATATTGGTGCTGACATCAATTTGTACTATTGGCGCGACAAGACCGGACATGAGATTGATTTAATCATCGATAACTCCACTGATATACTTCCAATTGAAATTAAGTCGGGAAAAACAGTCAATTCGGAATTCTTTAAAAATCTGATCTATTGGATGAAATTGAGCGATAACAAAAAAGCTCAGCTATTGTATGGTGGGACGCAATTCCAACAACATTCTTCTGGTATTGAAGTTAAAAACTGGAGAAATCTGAATTAAAACAGACTTTTTATGGAATCAAATTCCAAATAATTCCACTTTTTAAAACTCCGCGCTCTGTGGCGTTCTTGGGAAAGGAATCACGTCCCTGATGTTTGACATTCCTGTAACGAACATGACCATGCGCTCGAAACCGAGTCCAAAACCTGCATGTGGAACGGTTCCGAATTTACGCGTATCCATATACCCGTTGTGCTAGATATGCAATCCAGCAATCATTCAATCAGTTACCGCATCGCTTTAAGTTTCTTTAATTTTTGAAGGAAGGGCAAATCCTTCGAAGCTGAGATAAATAAATAAACTAGATCAACTGTTTATGAATTTCACTTGCCCAAAGATGGATATTGCGATATGTTTTTTTCAATTGACCACTGCTTGAACGGAAAAGTAAAAGTGGTTCCTTGTTTTCTCGGGAATTATCATAAACATAAAGCCGATCTACAAATGTTGAAATCAAGGCACAATTTACGATTGACTTACTATATCTTGAAATGATTTTTGGGATCGGAACATCATGTCCACCCTGAATTACACGACGTGCAATTCGTGATGCATTTATGATTGGTGAGTCCGTACAAACAAAAAAGATTCGGATAAAATATCCAGATTCTTTGGCTTTCCATATAAAATCTAATTTCTCAGTGCTTGAAAGAACGGTTTCAAAAATTATACTCCTTCCATTTTGTAACAAATTATATCGCTGTTCTTTCGCATAATTTGCTGCATCTATGATTGCTTCAGGAGAGTTCCAATCACCAAAAATATCGCGTGCAATTTCATCCGGATTGATGTAGGTGCAATTTTCTAACCACTCATATTTCAATATTTTTTTTGTGATAGATGTTTTGCCGGAGCCATTTGGACCACAAACAACAATGAGTGTAGGTTTTTTCACTTCTTGAACTGGAATTCTCTTTTGGCCTTAATCAATTGTAATTGAATAGACTTTTCAATATTCAAAGTAATTTTCTTTTGTTCTTCAAGAGCATCCATCGCCACCTCTTGCATAATTTGATGAAGAGACTTTAATGAAGGTTCACGAGTGCTATCTGCAAGATTGATTTTCATTGGTTGAAATCGTTTAACACAATATTACAAAATAAAACCCTGAAATAAATTATTCAGGAAGAATATTTAACATTTTGTAGAGATTCAAGTTTTCGGCTTAGCTGGATTTGCAATCCAGCGATTCTTATTCGATTACCACAACTTGACAAGTTTTCGCTGCAAGTTTCTTTAATTTTTGAAGGAAGGGCAAGGTTTTCGAAGCTATGCTAATTTCCTTAAAACCTCAAGCAAAAATTCATTGAGTTTGGAAAAAGCAAACCATTTCTTTCCCAAATCTTTCAAGGAAGCGCCCAAATGGTATAATTCCTTTTCGTCAAGAATTAAAAAACGGTCGTGGGAGGTTTTCAACTGTTTTATTTCGATTGTTGGATATTGCTCAATGTGTTTTGCTAAGTCTAATTTCAACTGTGCGGAAATTTTAGAAGTGTAAATGATGGCTTTGCAGTTCTGATTTCTTTTACTTAACATGAGTAAAGTCGTATCGTCAATGTAGTTGTCAATTAAAATGATTGAGTGCTTTGCGCTTTTAATGAGTTCGTTTGCAAAAACATAAGCATCAAATAATTGCCCTTCAAAGAAGATTCCCTTTGATTTAGGGATAGTTTCAGATTCCATTGATTTTAAAATAAAATCCACTTTTTCCTCGGTAACATTTTGTTTCTTTTCGAGAAAGATTAATCGGTGAATCAATTCATCATTCGATTGTATTTGTTTCCTGATTCTCACAAAAGTCTCCATGATTTGAATACTTACTTTGATTGCCGTTTCGCTTCTGATAACGGTTGATAGCATCGCAACACCTTGTTCGGTAAATACGTAAGGATGGTGTCTTAATCCCATTTTTTCTGAATTGGAGGTCACAATTTGTGACTTCCAATTTGTAAATTCAATTTTATTCAGTTGAAAACAAAAGCTTTCCGGAAAACGCTCTTTATTTCTCTTGACAGCTTGATTTAACACTTTTGTTTGAACTCCATATAGCAATGCCAAATCTCGATCTAACATCACTTGAACGCCCCGAATGGTAAAGATTTTAGCTTTTAAATCTTCTTTTGTGATTAACTCCATTTTTTCTGTTTTCACTTTAAGTTAGTGAAAAAGGTCGTTTAAAACAAGAGTTAAAAATTGAATAATAACTTCAATCGCCCAAAAAACTTCCCCGCTCAGCTGGATTTACAATCTGGCTATTCTTATTCGATTACCACAACTTGGCAGTTTCTTTAAATTTTTGAGGATTGCAATGCCATGGAAGCTGGATAGCAAACTGATTTTGATGGAATAAATGCTACTCTTGAACGATATAAATTATATCCGAGTTTATTTCCAAAATAAAAGATTCATTTGAACATATTTTTTGAATAGCCTCTAGGTTTTCACTTAAAATCTCTATAAGTTGAACATTCGAAATATTCCCTAATCCAATTCTAATTAATTTTTTCGGTGTTTTGGATAAAAAATGTGAATTCCTAAAATCAATATCTTTGGTTACAACAATATAATCATGTTGATCGGCAAAAAGACAAATATCTTTATCCTTTGTATATGAACCATCTAGATTTCGTTAACATGTATTGCTTCAATTTTATTGTTTCTGAAGAAGTTAGTGACCTTATACGAAATATGTACATCACACAACACCTTCATTTCAGGCCACATTTTTAATGGAATGACCAGACATAAATAACTTGGCGAAATGAAGACATGCTAGAATATCTTCTTTTTCTATTTCAGGGTGATCTTCAAGTATTTGTTCTTGTGTCATTCCAGAGCCTAATAAATCAAGAATTACCTCAACAGGCCAACGCATGCCTCTAATGCAAGGTTTTCCGTGGCATATTTCAGGGTTTAAAGTTATTCTACTAATTAAATTTTCCATGAATGATTTTTTAAGCTAATATATACAAATTTACCTTTTTATACAAGGTTCATTTTTCCTCGCTTAGCTCGATTTGTTACCCGCTCCGCCGGATTTGCAATCCGGCTTTTCTTATTCGATTACCACAACTTGACAAGTTTCTTTAATTTTTGAAGGATTGCAAATCCTTCGAAGCTATTCAAAAAGCTTATCTAGTTAATTTAGAGTAAATTACTATAGATTTTAAATCGTTTTCTTAAAAAATGAATACATTTAGTTGGAAATATTTGTCTAAGACAATCTTTTGAAAGCATGGAAAAACAAAAAATAGCCATTATTGGAGGAGGAATCGCGGGACTTACCTTC
>JBIIVA010000096.1:0-8989 GCA_044339705.1 Crocinitomicaceae bacterium | reverse complement strand
TTTTTAATTATTGAATATACAAAAAAACCGCTCCAAAAGGAGCGGTTACATTTTGAAATTTAAATTATTCAGCCGAGCTCGATTTTTTACTTGATTTCGCTTTTTTTATGTGAACAATAAGTTCTCCTTTTCCATCTTCGTAGTCTAATTGAATGGTGTCACCTTCAACCAAATTAGCTTTGATGATTTCCTCTGCTAGAGGATCTTCAATGTATTTTTGAATAGCCCTTTTCAGCGGTCGAGCACCGAATTTTTCATCGTGTCCTTTGTCAACAATAAAATCTTTCGCTTTTTCAGTCAATTCAACTTGGTAACCTAAACTATTGATTCGACCATAAAGTTTACTTAATTCAATGTCAATAATTTGTAGGATTTCATTTTTACCGAGCGATTTGAACATGATCATATCGTCCACACGATTTAAAAACTCTGGAGAAAATGCCTTACGAAGTGCGTTTTGAATCACAGCCTTCGCATTGTCATCACGCGAATCGGTTTGTGCTTTGGTCCCAAATCCAACGCCTGTTCCAAAGTCAGCTAGTTGTCGCGCTCCGATGTTAGAAGTCATAATTAAAATCGTGTTTTTGAAATCAATTTTTCTTCCTAATCCATCGGTCATGTGTCCATCATCTAAAACTTGCAGTAAAAGATTGAAAACATCTGGATGGGCTTTTTCAATTTCATCTAAAAGAATAATCGAGTAAGGCTTTCTGCGAACTTTTTCAGTAAGTTGACCTCCTTCCTCATATCCAACATATCCTGGAGGGGCTCCAACTAAACGAGAAATTGAGAATTTTTCCATGTATTCTGACATGTCGATTCGAACCAACGCATCCTCAGAATCAAACAAGAATTTCGCTAAAACTTTTGCTAATTGCGTTTTACCAACACCTGTTGGACCGAGGAAAAAGAAGGAGCCAATTGGCTTGTTTGGATCTTTTAATCCGGCTCTGTTACGCTGAATCGCTTTTACAACTTTCTCAACAGCTTCGTCTTGACCAATCACTTTTCCACGAATGGATTCAGCCATTTTAACCAATTTCCCCGTTTCGGATTCAGAAACTTTGGTAACCGGTATTCCACACATCATGGAAACAACCTCGGCAACATGTTCTTCAGTTACAACGACTTTGTTATTTTTAGATTCTTCCTCCCAGCGTTTTTTTGCATCCTCTAACTGCTCCTGTAATTTACGCTCTGTATCCCGCAATTCAGCAGCTTTTTCGTATTGCTGAGAGCGAATCACCTCCGCTTTCTGCTCCTTCAATGCTTCAACCTGAGCCTCGATATCAACAATTTCTTTCGGAACATTGATGTTTGTAATGTGAACGCGCGAACCAACTTCGTCCAAAGCATCAATAGCCTTGTCTGGTAAATGACGATCTGTGATATAACGCTCCGTCAATTTAACACAAGCAGCCACCGCTTCAGGAGTATAAACAACGGAATGGTGATCTTCATAACGTTCCTTGATGTTGTTCAAAATTTGAATCGTTTCATCTATGGTTGTTGGTTCAATGATTACTTTCTGGAAACGACGCTCCAAAGCGCCATCTTTCTCAATGTATTGACGATATTCATCCAAAGTCGTAGCTCCAATTGCTTGAAGCTCACCTCTGGCTAAAGCAGGCTTGAACATGTTCGATGCATCCAGTGACCCACTCGCACCACCTGCACCAATAATTGTATGAATTTCGTCGATAAATAAAATAATATCAGGATTTTTTTCAATCTCTTGCATTACAGCCTTCATTCGCTCCTCAAATTGTCCGCGGTATTTTGTTCCTGCAACAAGCGATGCCAAATCCAATGAAATAATTCGTTTATTAAATAAGACACGTGAAACTTTGCGTTGAACAATTCGAAGAGCTAAACCTTCAGCGATTGCACTCTTTCCAACACCAGGTTCACCAATTAAAATAGGATTATTTTTCTTTCTTCGTGATAGAATTTGACTTACACGTTCAATCTCTTTTTCACGACCAACAATTGGATCAAGACGACCAACTTCAGCCATTTTAGTCAAATCTCTTCCAAAATTATCGAGAACCGGAGTTTTTGATTTTGGGTCGGATGGCTTTTTCTGTGCAGAGAAAGACTCATCATCATCGTTATTATTTCCGGGAAACTCAGACCTTGGTAATTGTCTTTCTTCCATGATTGCTTCGTATTCGTCTTTTGCGTTTTCGTACATGATTCCATATTTATTTAAAACTTGGCAAGCGGCTGCATTTTCGTGCTTTAAAATGGTTAGTAACATATGCTCTGTACCAATAATGACTGCCTTGAATTGTTTTGCCTCCAAGTATGATTGCTTGATTATATTTTCTGTTTGTTTCAGTAAAGGTAGATTTGTGTTCAATAAATTGCTTACAGCTGATTTCTTCAATACTTTTTCCAAGTCACTTTTTATTTGATTCAAGTCAATTTGAAATTCGTTGAGAATGTTAATGGCCGTTCCTTCGTTCAATTTAATCAATCCAAGCAATAAATGCTCAGGTGTCACGAATTCATTGGATAAACGAACCGCTTCATCACGACTGTGACTGATCATATCCTTTACCCTCGGGGAAAATTTCGCTTCCATTGGAGTTTGTATTAATTCTTACAAATATAACGCATATTATTTCGAATGAATATGGATTTATTCACAATTTATTACAGTATTTTGTTAGTAAAAAGGGTTGCTCAAAAGCTATTCTCATGCAGAATTCGTTAATTTTGAAAGCTTTTATAATTACATAAAATTTAATTTAATTCAATAGTATGGCCGACGGCGAAAAAATCATTCAGATTAATATTGAAGATGAAATGAAATCAGCCTACATCGATTATTCGATGTCGGTAATTGTTTCCAGAGCTCTTCCTGATGTGCGAGATGGGTTTAAACCGGTTCATAGACGTGTTTTGTATGGAATGCAAGATTTGGGGGTTTATTCCAATCGTCCGTACAAGAAGTCTGCGAGAATCGTGGGAGAGGTTTTGGGTAAATACCACCCACACGGTGATAGCTCGGTTTACGACACAATGGTTCGTATGGCTCAACCATGGTCATTGCGTTACCCACTTGTTGACGGACAAGGAAATTTCGGTTCAGTTGATGGTGACAGTCCTGCAGCGATGCGATACACCGAGGCGCGTTTGCGGAAGATTGCTGAAGAAATGTTGGATGATTTAGAGAAGGAAACGGTAGATTTTACTCCGAACTTCGATGATAGTTTAACGGAACCAAGCGTTTTACCAACAAAGATTCCCAATCTATTGGTGAATGGTGCTGCCGGAATTGCGGTAGGTATGGCGACAAATATGGCTCCACACAATTTAGGCGAAGTTATAGATGGTATAGTTGCCTATGTTGACAATCCAGAATTGGAAATTGAGGAACTACTTAGATATGTGAAAGCTCCTGATTTTCCAACAGGTGGTATTATCTATGGATACGAAGGGGTTCGTGATGCGTTCTTAACCGGTCGCGGAAGAATTGTTATTCGCGGAAAAGCTGAGATTGAAGAAGTTCAGGGGCGCGAGCAAATCATTGTTACTGAAATTCCTTATCAAGTCAACAAAGCGGAAATGATTAAGAAAATCGCCGAACTTGTAAACGATAAAAAGATTGAAGGGATTTCCGACTTACGAGATGAATCGGATCGAAACGGGATGCGAGTTGTCTTTGAAATCAAACGTGATGCTATTGCTAATGTAGTATTAAATAAATTATATAAGTATACAGCACTACAAACTTCATTTTCAGTTAATAACATTTGTTTAGTTGAAGGAAGACCTCGTTTATTGAATCTGAAAGAAATGATTCATGAATTCGTTAAATTCAGACATGAGGTTGTAATTAAAAGAACGAAGTTTGATTTAAGAAAAGCAGAAGAACGAGCTCACATTCTTGAAGGATTAATCATTGCATCAGACAACATTGATGAAGTAATAGAAATTATCAAAACCTCTGCAAGCCCTGATGATGCGCGTGAAAGATTATCAACAAGATTTGGTTTATCCGAAATACAAACTCGTGCGATCGTTGATATGCGTCTACGTCAGTTGACAGGACTTGAGCAAGATAAATTGCGCGCTGAATATGATGACTTGATGAAATTGATTGCCGATTTGAAAGATATTCTTGAGAATGAAGCACGTAGAATGCAAATCATCAAAGATGAACTTCTTGAAGTGAAAGATAAATACGGTGACGCACGACGTTCACGAATTGAATACTCTGCTAGCGAAATGCGAATGGAAGATTTGATTGCCGACGAAGAGGTGGTTGTAACAATTTCTCACGCAGGATATATCAAACGAACAAACTTAGCTGAATACAAGGTTCAGAATAGGGGAGGAATGGGCTCAAAAGGATCTGCCACAAGGGATAAGGATTTCTTGGAACACCTTTTCGTTGCGACAAATCACAACTATTTATTAATCTTCACCGAGAAAGGTCGTTGTTTCTGGATGCGTGTTTATGAAATTCCTGAAGGAAATAAATTATCAAAAGGAAGAGCAATTCAAAACTTGATTAACATTCCACAAGACGATAAAGTGAAAGCGTATGTGAAAGTTCAAGACTTAACTGATCAGGAATACATCAACAACAACTTTATCATCATGTGCTCGAAACATGGGGTAATTAAGAAAACGTCACTTGAAGCTTATTCTCGACCTAGATCAAATGGTATCAATGCGATTACGATTCGTGAAAACGATGAATTGTTGGAAGCTAAATTGACCAACGGTACAAACGAAATTGTTTTAGCAACAAGCTCAGGTCGTGCAATTCGTTTCAACGAAGCAACTGTGCGTCCAATGGGTAGAAATGCATCTGGAGTTCGTGGTGTAACATTGAATGAAAATAACGATGAAGTGATTGGAATGATTTGCGTTGAAGACATTTTCTCAACCATTTTAGTAGTTTCAGAAAAAGGATACGGAAAACGAACGTATTTGAATGATCCGGAAGATAAAGAACCTGTTTACCGAATTACAAATCGTGGTGGTAAAGGTGTTAAAACACTTAACATCACAGAGAAAACGGGTAAATTGCTTTCGATTCAAAATGTATTTGATGAGGATGATTTGATGATTATCACTAAGTCAGGTGTGACTATTCGTATGCATGTTGACACAATTAGAACAATGGGTCGCGCGGCGCAGGGCGTTCGTTTAATCAATTTGAAAGGAAATGCTGAAATTGCTGCAATCGCACGTGTACCTCGTAGTGAGGACGAAGATGAGGACATTGAAGTGGTGGAAGGCTTGAATGAGGAAGCAGAAGGTTTAACTCCGGATGACAATGAAGTTGGCACAGATATTGAAAGTCCCGACGAAGATTAATAACTTTGTTTAAAATTTATAGAATGAAAAAAATATTTTTGACTTTGACCATTGGAGCTGTATTAGCGTACTCGTCGATCGCACAGAAAAAAAATGTGACAGATGCTGCCATGATCATGAATAAGTATAATCCAATGATGGGATTGGAGCCAGCCAAAAAATCGGTAAACGAAGCAAAAGGTTATATTGATCTGGCTGCCGCAAATGCTGAAACTGCTGAAGATATGAAAATGCATCTTTATCGTGGAATGATTTATTATGCTTTGATTGAAGTTGCAGGAATGGAAGCAATGACTGGAAAAACACCAGATACGGCTGCAATGAGGGTAAATGCTGAGACTTCCAAGGCAAGTTTCAGAAAGGTATTGAATGATCCAAAAAAGTCAAAAACAAGAGACGCCCAAGATTTCATCAACATGCGAGTTGATATGTATTTTAACATGGGGATTCAGGCATACAATTCCAAAAATTTCGAGCAAGCGACTCAAGTATTTTTAGGCGCATATTCGGTGAATAAATTTATTGATGAAAATTGTCAGACTGAAAAATGTAAAGATGCTTACACGAATACAACGCTAAGCCTTAATTACGCTTGTGATTCATTAATAGGTAAAAAGGAATTTGATAAGGCAGCTGATTTGGCTGAGTCTGTGTTGGAAGAAATGCCAAACAATATTGATGTTTATATTACATTAATCAACATTAATCTTCAAAAAGGAGATGCAGTTTCAGCTGAGAAATATTTAAATAAAGCTTTGGCTATTGATCCGTTAAATAAGCAATTGTATTACGTGCTTGGAACTTCATACATCGATTTACAGCAAAACGAAAAAGCGGAAGAAGCTCTAAAAAAAGCGCTTGAAATTGACCCTAATTATTCTGAAGCGCAATATCAGTTAGGTGCGCATTTAGTAAACTGGGCAGGAGATTTGCAGACTGAAGCGAGCAACTTAGATTATAAAAATCCTAAAGTTGCTGAATTAGATAAAAAAGCAAATGAAATTTTACTTCGCGGGTCTCAAGTGTTGGAAAAGTATGTGGATAAAAACCCGAATGAGAAGACAGTATTGGAAATTCTTTACAAAACATACTATCGTTTGGGTGATACCGAAAAAGCGGCTCAATTTAAAAAACGAGCAGACGCGATTAAATAACGAATTTACTGCCGGTCAATCCGGCAGTTTTTGTTTATGGAGAAGCGAATACTATTCTGATTTTATTTCAAATCAAGATTTCTCAAGGATGAACTACATATAGTCCTTGGTTATTCCATTTACTACTCAATGTCATCTGGGGTGAAAATGATGAATGGGATTGTATGTTGGAAGCAAATGGAATCAAATATTAATTCTTCATATAATTCATATTTTTAACCCTAAGAGTTGTACTTTTTAAAATCAAATTATGAAGCATATATTAATTTTTATCTTCTTTACAATTCTCAATCAAGGATTAGCACAGTCGAATTGGTCAGGAAATACAACTCCGACATATGCTGAATTAATTACCCATTTGAAAAATGTTTCTGAGACATATAAAGAGGTAGAACTTTATAATATGGGGCAATCAGATTATGGCTTACCAATTTACGTTTGTATTATTAACGGAGCAAAAGATTCGTTGAAAACCTTCGAAAAGGCGAGAGGCAAGACTACAATTTTAATCAATAATGCGATTCATCCAGGGGAACCAGATGGAGTTAATGCCTCTTTAATTTGGTTGGAAAACTGGATTGCCAATGGGAAGAAGGTAGATGGTATTCCCGTTATAGCATTCATTCCTGCTTACAATGTGGGAGGTATGATGAATCGTTCTGCAACTAGCAGAGCTAATCAAAATGGACCCGACGAATATGGATTTCGAGGAAATGCAAGAAATCTTGATTTGAACCGAGATTTTATCAAAATGGACTCCGAAAATGCATTTACATTTTGTAAAATTTTTCATGCACTGGATCCAGACATATTTGTGGATAACCACGTTTCTAATGGTGCTGATTATCAATATACTCTGACTTACATTGCTCAAATGAAAGAACGAATGGCGCCAAGTCTTCGAAATCTGGTTTACGATTCAATGCTACCCGAACTTACAGTTAAATTGAAAAAGAATAAATGGGATTTTTTTCCTTATGTTGAACTAAAAGAAGAAACTCCCGAAGAAGGTATTTATGCTTTTAATGATCTTCCCAGATATGCAATGGGTTATACCGGACTTTTTCATACGATTAGTTTGACTATCGAAACACATATGTTGAAGCCTTTTCCGAAAAGGGTTCAAGCAACTTTGAATTTTATGGAAGAGTTAATTGAATGGGCCAAAAATAATTCTAATCGCATTGAACAAAGTCGACAAAAAGCATCAATTTGGGCACAAGACCAATCTTGGTTTCGATTTAATTATGAGTTAACTGAGGAACTCGACTCAATTAGTTTCAAAGGCTACGAGCACAGTTTTCCTATCCATAAAACGACAGGACTGAAAAGGCTTTTTTACGATCGTTCAAAACCCTATGAGAAAATGATTCCTTATTATAATAAGTATGTTCCGAAAGATTCGATTCGTATTCCCGACTTTTATATTGTAGGGGCACAAGAAAAAGAGGTTATCAATCGATTGGGGGTCAATAAAGTTCAATTCCGAAAAATGACAAAGGACTCCGCTGTAGCCGTTCAGTCTTTCATTGTATCTAGTTTTAGAAGTTTGGATAAACCTTATGAAGGTCATTTTAAACATAAAGAAATTAATTATGAATTGAAGGATCAAAGGTATCTTCTTAAGCCCGGCGATATTGTAATTCCAACAAGGCAAAAATCTGCTTTTTTTGTTCACTCTGTTTTGCAAACTAAGGCTGAGGATTCATACTTCACCTGGAATTTCTTTGATTCATACTTACAAGAAAAAGAATATTTTTCAAATTATGTTTTCATAGATAAAATTCAAGAAATCTTGGATTCAGATCCTATTTTGAAAGAAGAATACATTCGAAAAAAGACTGAAGATGAATCTTTTCGAAATTCAGAGTGGCAACAGCTATACTTCATTTATTCGCAAAGCAAGTATTTCGAGCCTAGTTTCATGCGCTTACCGGTTTATCAATTAGTTAGAGCTAGGTGAACCATTAGATCGAGGAGCACGAAATTTTCTGATTTTTTTCGGTTTCTTTTTACATTTTGAATTGATTTCCATGAATACCTCATATGATCTACCCGAAACACCATTTCCAGAAGTTGAGGCCGTTAAACGTTATTAATCAGTTCCATCTCTTTAGAAGTATCTGAAATGGCGCTCTGGTAATTTGACATTAGCGGAATTTGTTCTGTCTAGTTTTCAAACTTCCAAAATAAATCATCAGCATTTGGGTCTGCTTTTTAAAACAAGATTTGCAAAAATCGATATCTATTTGGATTTCCCATCCACAAGCACAAATGTTATTTTCGTTGTTTACAACATATTCGCTGTATAACTCATTGTTTTTGAGTAGTCTGACCACGGAGCAGCAACGAAGTCAATCCAATTTTAATAATCGAAATCAGGTAAATAGGGTCTGCTGAAAAAGTCAGAAAAGGATTAGAATCTAGGCGCAGTTCATTAAGGCATATACGAATATGCCAATATGACTGCAACGAAGAAGATGATTCTTTTCTGGCTA
>JBIIVA010000097.1:0-8989 GCA_044339705.1 Crocinitomicaceae bacterium | reverse complement strand
GGTTCGTTGGGAAATGAAAACGCGTTTGTTTTTGAGAACAACGGAGTTTCTATGGCAGGAAGGTCATACCGCTCACGCTACCAAACAAGAGGCAATTGCAGAAACAGAGCAAATGCTCGATGTGTATGCTGATTTTGCAGAGAATTATATGGCTATGCCGGTAATTAAAGGTCGAAAAACGGCTAATGAACGATTTGCGGGAGCTGATGATACACTTTGTATTGAGGCGATGATGCAAGATGGAAAGGCGCTTCAAGCGGGGACATCCCATTTTCTTGGTCAAAACTTTGCGAAAGCATTTGAGGTGAAATTCGCGGATAAAGAAGGGAAATTAGAATATGTATGGGCCACTTCTTGGGGCGTTTCTACTCGCTTGATGGGAGCTTTAATTATGACGCATTCTGATGATGAAGGTTTGGTTTTACCTCCCGCATTAGCTCCAATACAAGTGGTAGCTGTTCCAATATATCGTTCGCAAGAGGAATTAGAAGCGATTAACAATAAAATAAATGAGCTTGCGGCTAAACTTAAATCAAGAGGAATTTCTTTCAAATATGATGATGATGATAATCGCCGTCCGGGATGGAAATTTGCAGAATATGAAGCAAAAGGCGTTCCGGTTCGAGTTGCGATAGGTCCAAGGGATTTGGAAAATGGGAAAGCTGAGGTTGCTCGTAGAGATACTAAAACAAAAGAAATCGTCGATTTTGAGGGACTCGATTCATACATTGAGCAACTTTTGAATGAAATTCAATCCAACTTATTGAACAAAGCGAAAGCATTTCGTCAAGAGAACACCAAAACGATTGACTCCTACGAAGAATTTAAAAAGGAAATCGAGAAAGGTGGATTCTTTCTTGCTCACTGGGATGGAACTTCCGAAACGGAGGAAAAAATCAAGGAGGAAACGAAAGCAACTATTCGATGTATTCCGTTTGATGTCCCCGCAGAGCAAGGAGTATGCATGGTAACAGGAAAGCCTTCAAAGGGTCGCGTGATTTTTGCAAAAGCCTATTAATTTGTCAGTTTTTCGATTCAAGTATTTTGACGTAAAACAAGAAAAGAATCCTTTAAAAGTTGGAACTGACAGCATGTTACTTGGCGCTTTCATTGAAGCTTCAGGTCATAAAAGTGCATTGGACTTAGGGTCTGGAACAGGTGTTTTGTCGTTGATGATTGCTCAGAAAAATCCGACAATCTTAATTGATGCAATTGAAATCCATGAGGATGGTTCGCAGGAATGTCGTGATAATTTTAAAACTAGTCCGTGGTCTCATCGTTTAAGAATCTTTCATGGAGATTATTTTAAATTTCAATTTCAAGGGACGTATGACTTGATTTTTTCAAACCCACCCTATTTTTTGAGTGATCTTCAATCGGATAATGATGACTTGAGTCTGGCTAAACATTCTGATAAGGAGTCTGTATCCATGCTTTTTGAACTCGTTAATACAATCTTATCAAAAGATGGTAATTTCTGGATTATTATTCCTAATTTGAGTTTCGGATTCTTCAGCGAAATGGCGGCTCAAAATGAATTATATCCGAACAAACTAATTCATATTCATGCAAAATCATCAAAACCCAATAAGCGAATTATTATTTGTTTTGATAGGATACAGGGAGTAGACGTTGACGAAAGAGAATTTATTATTCGAGATGACAACAATGAATACTCCACCGAATATCAAAAATTGACAAAAGATTTTCATCTTAATTTGATTAAATAAATTTCCTAACTGAGCTCAAATACGTATATTTACGGATATAAAATATGCGTATTTTTACTCAATTTATTACAGTGTTAATACTGTAAAAAGTCAAGATAAAAATTAAATAAATTAGTTAAATATATAATTATCAACTATTTAAATTTTGTTCTATATTACTCAATAAAAAGTCTTTTTTTCAAACGAAGTAAATTTGTTTTAATAACCAATTAAAATATTTAATATGTCATTTGATGGAAATGAAGGTAAGAAAGTAACTCTACAAGAGGCTGCAGAGTGGACTGCAAATTACAGAAAAAGTGTTCAATCAGGACAAACAATTGCTCATTTTATTGGAAAGAATAAATTGATTGAGCTTTTAGAACAAGAAAACTGTGTTGGGGTTCGAATTTACTATGGTCTTGACGAAAATAGTGAAAAGAATTTAGTGTTTGTTGGTGCGGATGAAAATGAGAACGACCTGGTGGATGGCGTCATATTGGAATATTCAAAAAGATGTCCTCCTATTTGTTCCAATAAAAATCCGTTGAATTCTTGACATGTATGAAATTTTAGAATATTTCTATTGTTTGAGTGAGGTAATAATTCTTTTTTTACTACTAATTTTCAAATTTAGGCGCATTGACCCAATTTTAATCCAATTGATTGATTTTTCTATCGCAAAAAATGTCATTTGGATTGTTGGAATTTTGATTGTTGCACTTGAATTTTGGGATTTTAGTCTTAATGTTTTCATTCAAAACATATACACGATACTCTATTTTATCATTTGCTCGCGAATTTATAAAACAATTTTACTTGATAAAAAGTTGATTCAATTTGGAAATATCATATTTATTATTGTTTTATCATCAAATTTAATTTGGATGGATTTTAGATTTGAACTTTTCAATTATACCATTTCAGCATTAAATTTAATTTTTATAGCCTACGGTATTTTATTTTTATTATCACGTGACAAGGATTTTTTTTCAGGAAATTATAAGCGATATTTTTGGTTGAATATTGCACTTTTAACCTATAATTGTTGCATGTTTCCCGCAATGATTTTTGACCGCATAATTATTGGTCATTCTTGGATGGTAATTCAAAAAATTCTTTGGACGAATGTACTTTTTTCCAGCTTACTGCTTAATTTTTTTCAGGTAATTTTCTTTTATAAACTAAGGTTTGGTAAAGAATATCAATTCGTAGAACAATGAGTTTGAAAATTCTTATCGTTTTCTTTGCAGTTTTAACTTCATTAATTTTTCTGGGGCTTATAATTACTATCATTATCTTGAATTCTAATTTCAATAAAACCTATAAAAAACAAGACGAAAAATTTAAAGTAGAAAAAAACAACTTAAAATTACAGATTTCGGAGACAGAAATTAATTCGAAAGAGGAGGAGAGAGAGCGCATTGCCAGCAATTTTCATGATGATATAAATCCATTATTTGCTGCTCTAAAACACCAGTTACTTTTATTCAATTCAAATGCAAAAGAACAAAGAAAAAATTATGATCAAAATAAACAGATTAGCTATTTGATTGATAAAATAATTGAACAGCAAAATGCTGCGATTGGCAATGTTAACTTAAGGGTTCAAACGATTGGTCAATTGTCATATGCCATTCAAGAATATTTAAATTGCCTAAATCATTTTAAAATCATATTCGATACTGAAATTACGGTTAAAAAAACATTGAAAGCTGAAATTTTCACTAACTTATATAGTATATTTCTGGAGCAGATTCATAATATTATGAAACATGAAGTGATAAATGAATTGAATGTTCATCTTAAAATGGACGACTCCTCTTTTGATTTAATGTTTAAACACGATGGAATTGGTTTAACAAATGAACAATTTCAAAATTCAATTCGCTTAAAAGAGGGCCGGGGATTATCTTCAATTCAATCAAGGTTAACATACACAGGAGCTAAAATGGAACTTATGTCATTGAATGGTGGCGCTATCGTACATATTACATTACCTTTAAAGAATGTCTAAAGATATCAGAATCGGAATTGCAGAAGATCACCTGATTGTTCGACAAGGAATTGTAAAATTGTTGAATCAAGAGAGTGGCATTAAGGTCATTTTTGATGTAGGAAATGGGTTAGAAGTTATGAATGCCTTAAAAAAGAGTAAGATTGATGTTTTAATAATCGATCTTGGTATGCCTATTGTTGATGGTAAGACTCTACTCAAAAATTTGGAGGTCAGACATCCGGATATAAAATCCATCGTTCTATCTGCTACAACTGATCAATTGGAAATTGTTGAGTGTTTGCAATTAGGAGCAAAAGCATATTTACCCAAACAAGTTGATTTTGATATTATCGTGGATGCTATTTTTCAAGTAAATGAGGGTCTTCATTATTTAGATCAGAATGTTTCAGAGGCGGTTATAACAACGTTAAGAAATAAACCTAATTCAGTGCGAAGAAGTGAATTAAGTTTGCTAAATGAAAAAGAAATCGAAGTAATACGCTTGGTGTGTAATGGATTAAAAAACCATGAGATTGCGGAACATCTATGCCTAAGTCCAAGAACAATTGAAGGTATCAGACTGCAAATCAGTAAAAAAACTAAAACGAAAAAAGTAGTTGATCTCATCTATTTTGCTATAAAAAACCGCATCTATACTATTAATTGATAAAACCAATTACATTTTAGAGCGCAATAATATTGTTTTTTAGTGCAAATTTTACCAATCCTGCTGTACCTTTTGACTTTGTTTTTATCAATAGACTTTTACGATGATTTTCTACTGTTCGACTGCTAATTTCAAGAAGATTCCCAATCTCTTTTGACGATTTTTCAGAACAAATTAATTGTAAGACCTCAATTTCTCTATTAGTTATATGAAGGGTCTTCTTATTAATATTTTCTTTTAAAAATTCCACATAGATTGAGGAAGCTGAAGGTTCTATAAATATTCCCTCTGATATTACTTTTTCAATAGCATTTAATAGCGATTGAAAATTTACATTTGCATCAAGTAAAACATCAGAATATTGTAATGTCTTTACTAATTCACGCTCATAGTTTCGACCCAAAGCAATTAATTTTATTTTACGATTAATTGATCTTATAAATTCAATCGTACGAAAAATAGATTCGTTGATTTCAATATTTTCAAACAGAATAACTTCACACTGTTCTATACGTTTAATTAAGTCTGTGTTTCGTCTTAAATTTTTTTCAATGAAGCATATTTCATACTTTTTCTCCCTTTCAAAAAGTGCAATAAGTCCTTCGATTTGTAAAACAGTAAAATTGTAAAGTAATATTTTTTTTTGCACTAAATCCTAAATCAATATACAAATTTAGATACCTTGAAATAGGCTTATTTAGGGAATGGGGTTTCCCCAAATTTGTTAATGAAAAAAGTTTGTAAATAAAATTATTAAATGTTAAAATTTTAATTCAATATGTTTATCTAAGTATTTGATAATAATTGAATTAGATTTACTGAATAAAACCTTTTATTGTTTGTAAATCAGAAATGTACAAGAAGTGATATCCGTAAAAATACGTATAACAGTAAGTATTTTTACTTGTAAAAAAAAACTACCGAATACTCAAAGAATCAATATGCTAGAACCAATTAAAACAACCAGTGAACAAATTGAAATAACCACATATTGCAATGGCGTTAAAGAAATCTTTTCTGCGTTAGAATCCTTTGCGAAAGCAAGAACAATAAATCTTAAATACAAGAAAGCTCCAATTACTGAACTAAATAGACCTAAAATAACAAGTCCAAGATGATTTTGGTAGGCATTACTTAAGATTAAGAATTTACCAAAAAAACCGGTTAGTGGAGGAATTCCTGCAAGTGATAAAAATGAGATAAGTATAACAACACCAATTAATGGGTTTTTATAACCAATACCTTTCCAGTTCACAATGTCTTCTGAATCGATTTTATCGATCGCTTGACTTAAAGTAATTAAAGCTACCGTAGCTGCAGTGTATCCAATCAAAAACACCCACAATGAGCCAAAATCTCCAGTTAAAATTGTTAGCATAGCAAGACCAGTATTACTAATTCCCGAATAGGCTAACATGCGTTTAAAATTAGATTGTTTTAATGCTGATAGGTACCCTAAAAAGAAAGAACCAGCAATCACAACTGAGAGAATCGTAAAATAGATTTTACCACTATCCATGAATACATTGCTAAATAAAGTAATAAATGCAGATAGAGCAGCTAACTTTACTACTGTCGCCATAAAAGACATGATTGCATCGGTACTTCCTTGATAGACATCCGGACTCCAAAAATGGAATGGTACAGCTCCAACTTTGAATAAAAACGCCGCAAGCATAAAAAGTACGCCTATGTGAAACATCGGAGACGGTTCAGCTATTCCTCGTAATGAATTGATTGTAGCTAAATCAAATGTTCCGGTGGCTCCATAAATTAGAGCGATTCCAAAAAGCAAAATTCCAGTCGCGAATGATCCCGTAAAGAAGTATTTAATTGATGCTTCAGCTGACAGGACATTCGATTTTTTAATTCCTACCAATACGTAGATCGGAATGGACATAATCTCCAATCCCAAAAAAAACATGAAGAAATTATTGAAGCTGATTAAAATCAATGCACCGCAAAGCGAGAACAACATTAAACCATAGTAATCAGCCGTATGGTCTTTGTCTTTTTTGAAATAATTAAATCCTCCAAGGACGATCAACAGTGTAAGTCCAATTGCTAACGAGGAGAAGGCATCTGTTAGGGGAGAAGTAGAAAGTCCGTTGTATTTGCTGAAAATTGAAACGTAAGAACGTGAAAACAGCGTGAGAATAAATGCTATTATCAGTCCAAGAGCCGAAATGGAAAGCGTCAAAACCGGCTTTTTCATCATTCCGACAAACAAACCAACAAGTCCGGTGATAAAAATTACAATTAGTGCGTCCATTCTATTTAATAAAGTTAAAGTCGCCCACCATCAAAGCGTTGATGTGTTCGATACTTGGTTTCACAAAGTTCATTATGCATTCTGGAGAAATACCGATCAGTATTGCTGCTACCGTTAAAAGTGCAAAAACCAGTATTTCATTCCATTTTAAATCTTCAAAAGAAGTCATTTTAGGTGCTCCGAACATACTTATTTGATAAGCACGAAGCATGTAAACTGCTCCAAAGACAAGCGTCGTTGAAGCGATTAGTCCTGTAAACCAATGTGCAACAAATAATTCTTTGATTAATAAAAACTCACCAATAAATCCTGCTGTAAATGGAACTGAAACTGAAACAAATGTCATTGCCGCAAACCAGAAACCAAATCGAGGTGCCAGTTTCGCAATACCGCCAAGTTCATAAATATTTCTAGTTCCGGTTCTACTTTCAATGATATCAGCAGCAAAGAATAAACCAACCGCAACTATACTGTGATTGATGATTTGTACTATTGCACTTTCCAAACTAGTTTGGGTAAACAAAATAATACCAGCTGCGATTAATCCGACGTGGCTGATAGAAGCATATGCAAACAACGTTTTAATATCTTTTTGTTTGATTGCTATTATTGCTCCGTATACAATTCCAATACTTCCAAGAGTAATTACAATCCATTTGATTTCCGAAATACCACTAGATGTTAAAGGAATCATCCATTTTATCATCCCATACAAAGCCATTTTTAGCATCAAAGCGGAAAGTAGCATTGTTCCAGCCATCGGGGCGGTTGTATATGTTGCTGGTTGCCACGTATGAAAAGGAAACAAGGGGATTTTAATTGCAAAAGCCAATAGGAATCCACACGCAACCCAACAAGCTACTTTGGCTCCAAGGAAGCTTCCTGCAACGGCTAAATTTTCGTAAGCAAAAGATTGGAAGTTAGAACCTAAATAGATAAACGACAACAACATTCCCAACGATCCAAGGAGCGTGTAAATGAAGAATTTCATTAAAACTGGATTGTTGTTTTGCTGACCGAACCAATAAAGAATTAAGAAGATTGGAATTAATGTAACTTCCCAGAAAATGTAAAATAGAATTCCATCTTGTGCGAGAAAAACACCCAATAATCCCATCTGCATAAAGAATACCAGCGCTGTAAACGTTTTATTTTGAGCTAATTCTTTTCCATAGTTGGCAAGTAAAATGATTGTTACAATGGCGTTAACAAGTAAAACCATCGTTAAACTTAAACCATCATAACCCATTTTAAATGAAAGTCCCAATGGAAAATCACGATTTGGACCAAATATAGAGACATAATTTTCGGGATTGAAATAGGATAAATGTCCAACAGCAACAGCCAATGAACTCAAAGCACCAGCTAATCCAAAATACCGAACAAATTTCTCGGGTATGATAAATGAAATTAGCGCTAAAACGAGGGGTAATACGAGTAGTGTCAAAACTATTTATTTATAAAGTATGAACCAATAATAACAACCAATCCGAGCACCATCCATAATAAGTAGCTCGATAAAAATCCACTTTGCCATTTTCTAGTGACGTTTCCTGTTTTTTCAACTAATCCAGCGAAACTAAAAATCCCGTTTTTAAGAACCAAAGTGTCGAAGTGATGATGCATTGTATGCGAAAGCCATTCAGTCGGTTTTACAAAAAGGAAGTTGTATAATTCGTCGAAAAAGAGTTTGGCGTTGGATAATTTCTCCCAGCCACTTAGTTCTTCATCTGATTTGGCAATGTTTCCACGTTTTGCATAATTGACATATGCCCAAGTCATAACAGAAAGTGCAATAATACTGGCAACGACCATTAACATGAGAGCTGCATTTTTATCCAAATGATGTGCTTCAACTAAATCCAATCCAGTTGTGTTTGCATTGAGGTAATCATTAAACCAATGTGCACCTTTGTGTAGGAAAATTCCTGGAAGATTTAATATTCCACCAAAAACAGACAATACGGCTAATACGATCAAAGGAATTGTCATTGAAGGACCGCTTTCATGAATATGTGACTCTGTATGATGATCGCCACGGAATGAACCATGAAAAACCAAGAAATAAAGTCGGAACATGTAAATAGCAGTTAATGTTACCGCAATCATTAAAGTTCCAAATACAATCGGATTGTGCATTAATGCGTGCGCTATAATCTCATCTTTGGAATAGAATCCAGAAAGAAGTGGAAAACCAGAAATTGCTAATGTTCCAATCAAAAACGTAATATGTGTAATTGGAATTTTTTTGGCAAGACCGCCCATTTTGCGAATATCTTGTTCGTCTGACATTGCGTGAATGACACTTCCTGAACCTAAGAATAAAAGCGCTTTGAAGAATG
>JBIIVA010000012.1:0-30954 GCA_044339705.1 Crocinitomicaceae bacterium | reverse complement strand
TCAGATGACTATAATTATTATTTAGATGACAATTTTGACGCAGCCGAATTAGACATTTTAAAGCGGTACAAAAAATTCAACGGCATGGAAGGTAACTCTCCTACTACTGAAATGTCTGACACAGCCAATACTGCTAGTTATCCAACACAGGCTTCGATTCAACCTGATAATGAAGATATCAATCAAGATAACAACCTTTCAGAAAGTGAAAGCTATTTTCAGTATCGTGTGAGTCTTCGTCCAAATGATTTGGCGCAGGTTGGACCAAACTATATTACAAATAAACAAACTTATCAAAACGGCAACAAAACGGAAACGTGGTATCAATTTAAAGTTCCTCTTTCCAATTTTGAAAAAAAAGTGAATGGAATTCAAGATTTTAGATCCATCCGGTTCATGAGAATGTTTCTTAAAAACTTTAATGAAGAGGTCGTGTTGCGATTTGCTCGTTTGGAATTGATTCGTGGTGAGTGGAGGCCATTTAGACAAGATTTATCACAACCTGGATTAAGTGTCCAAACAGATCCTAATCTCACCACTTTTAATATCGCAGCTTTAAATGTTGAAGAAAATGCTCAACGAACACCCATAAATTATGTTGTTCCTCCAGGAATCGTCCGCGAAATAGATCCATCGCAAGTGTATCAACGTCAAATGAATGAACAATCGTTAGTTTTGGAAGTCTGTAATTTACAGGACGGTGATGCCCGAGCCGCATTCAAGAATGTGACATTTGATGTGCGTACATACAAGAAATTGAAAATGTTTGTTCACGCGGAGTCATTCCAACAAAATCAATTGAAAGATGACGAGCTAAGTTTATTCGTTCGATTAGGTACCGATTATGTGGAAAATTATTATGAATATGAACTCCCACTCAAAGTAACTGATTGGGGATCAACCACGCCTGAGGAAATTTGGCCTGAACGAAATGATATGGAAATTGTTTTCGATGACTTACTAGATCTCAAAAAAGAACGTAACTCAAAAATTGAAAACGGGGCGGCAGGTGTTTCTTATGTCGTTGAATATGTCAAGCAAGACCCGAGCAATTCAACTCGTCGGATTAAGGTGAAAGGAAGCCCGAATCTTCAGGGAATAAAAACAATCATGGTTGGAGTCCGAAATCCGCTTAAGACAGATCCAAATAATCCATGGAAACCCGATGATGGCGAAGCTGAATGTGCAATAGTTTGGATCAATGAATTGCGTTTAACAGACTTTGTGAGCGAAGGGGGCTCTGCGGCTGTTGGACAGATGCAGCTTCAAGTTGCTGATTTTGCCAACGTGAATGCATCCGGTAATTATTCAGGAATCAACTGGGGAAGTATAGAAAGTCGCGTTCAAGAGCGTCAGAGAAACGAACGCATTGGTGTAGATTTGAATTCTACTGTTCAGTTAGGACAGTTCTTTGGAAAACAAGCACGAATCTCATTGCCATTCTTTTATGGTTATTCTTTAGGAATAGTTAATCCTGAGTTTGATCCGTTCAATCCAGATATTAAATTAGCTGATTACGATATTGCTACCCGAAAAGAGCGAGCTCGAGCAGGTCAAGAATTCAACGAAAGACGCTCTTTTAATTTTACAAATGTTCGCAAAGAAGCTAAGGCTGGTGCAAAGCCTCATTTTTGGAATGTTTCGAATTGGTCTGCAACGTATGCCTTTTCAGAAAATTTAAAACGAGATTTCAACATCAATTATGATCGCACTAAAACCTGGACAGGCGCACTGAATTATAATTTTACTTTTCCCGGAAAAGCAATTGAACCCTTTAAAAAATGGAAGCCTGTCCAAAAGTCAAAGTGGTTTCAAATTATAAAAGACTTTAATCTGTATTTGTTGCCTAAAAATATTTCTTTCACGAATGATTATTCTAGAATATACAATGAGCGCCAAGTAAGAAATAACATTGTTCCGGATTATAAATTCGCTCCCGTTTACCTGAAGCGCTTTGATTGGAATCGCAATTATCAAATTGGATATGATTTAACCAAGAACATAAAGGCAACGTTTTCCGCTACCAATAAATCGATTTTTGAGGAGGGGAATCATGGTGTGGATCGTGTTACGGATCCGGCTGGTTATCGTGAATTTTTGGACACGATACGAAATCAAATGCAAACGTTTGGGAGAACGATGGATTACACCCACAATTACAATTTAGGCGTCACAATACCGCTTGATAAGTTTCCTTTGACAGACTGGTTGAATGTAAATGCAAAATATGGCGGAACATTCAATTGGCAGCGTGCACCACTTGGTCAAAGCGAATTTGGAAACACCATTCAAAATAACAGATCAATAAATTTAACAGCGCAAGCGAATATGCTTACGATTTATAATAAAATTCCGTTTTTCAAAAAAGTAATTGGTGATGGTAAGACCAATCGAATGGCCAATCCTATCAAGAACTCAAAAGGAGACGGAGATAATTCAGGAAAGAAACCTGAAAATGAAAAACCAGCAGAAGAGTTTAAGCCTAAAAAACCGATTGAGGAAATGACTCCCAAGGAACTTCGTCAATTTGAACGAGAAAAGAAACGTTGGGAAAGAAAACAGGAGCGTGAAAAACGTAAAAAGGAACGAGAAAAACAAAAGTTGAATCCGGCAGTTGGCTTTTTTGCAAGACTTTTTATGACAGTTAGAAATGTATCTGGAACGTTTGCATTAAACGATGGAACACTTTTACCGGGATACTCGCAAGAATCAAGCGTTTTAGGTATGAATGGGTCTAGCTTTGGGCTTACAAATTTTGTTTTTGGAAAACAAGGTTATGATATCCTCGGAAGAACAAATGGGTATAATGTTGCGAACTTTGCTCGCGACAATAATTGGTTGGTTCAAAATGAAAATATGAACAAACAATTTACAACAACACACTCTGCTAATTTGCAAATGAAAGCCACGTTGGAACCATTTAAAGATTTTAATATAAATCTCAATTTAAATAGAAATTATAGCCGAAACTCAGGAGAATTTTATCGTTGGAATACTACTTCAAGCGCATTTGAAAGTCAAAGTAAATTTGAAACAGCAACTCTAACTTATTCCACTGTGACATTTGGAACAGCTTTTTCGCGTGAGGGGAGAGCTTATCAATCAGAGGTGTTCCAAAAAATGCTAGATAGTCGAAGTGCCGTTTCACAACTTATTGGAGCCAACAATGCTAATTCAAGCTTATTGCCGAATCAATACTATGACGGTTATTCCGGCTCACAGCAAGAGGTAGTTATCGGAGCCTTCTTGACCGCTTACACGAATTCTTCAGTAAACGCCAGAAATGTCAATCCACTAAACAACATTCCTTTACCAAATTGGACAATTAACTACAACGGATTAACAAAATATGGATTCACAAAAAAATTCTTAAAGTCTTTCACGCTAAAACATTCATATAGCTCTACGATCACTGTTGGAGGCATGCAAACCAACTTGAATGCAACTGTTGATCCAAATGGAAACGCAAACGCGCTAGATTTGAATAATAATTACATAGCGCCTATGCAAGTTCAAAATGTTGCTATTTCCGAGAGGTTCTCCCCGTTGATTGGTGTGAATGCAACATGGACCTTATTCGGAAAAACATTGATGACTAACTTTGAATACAAGAAAGATCGTAATGCAACCCTTTCTTTAGCAAATAATCAAATTTCTGAAAACCTAGGTAAGGAAATAGTTATAGGGACAACCTTTACTTATCCAAAACTGAAGATTCCAATTCGTTCCGTAAAACCGAGTGATTTAATTGTAAACTTAAACTTTGGATTCAAAGACAACCTTACGGTTATTCGTAAAGTCGTGGAAAACACGAATCAAGCAACTGCTGGTCAGAAAACGGTCAACATTAAAATTGACGCCAATTACAAGCTTACAGAATTCTTGACAGCGATTTTCAATTACGAACAAGGAATCATTAATCCAAAGGTTCAGACGAGTGTTCCAACCGGTAATTTGAAAATTAATCTAGCAATTCGTTTTGATTTGAACGGACTTCGATGATTTCAATAAGAAAAGCTATTCCCGGGGATGAGCAAGCCATTTTTCATTTAATCAAAGAATTGGCTCTGTATGAAAAAGCACCTGAACAAGTAACCAATACTTCTGAACAACTAGCAATTGATTTATTCCATGATCAAGTTTGCGAGGCGATTGTGGCAACTAAAGGAAATGAAATTATCGGCTTTGCCTTATATTATATTTCCTATTCAACTTGGAAAGGTAAGTGCCTATTTCTAGAAGACTTTTACGTTCAAGAAAATCATCGCAAATACGGCGCGGGCGGAATGCTTTTCGATGAGGTTGTTGAAATTGCACAAGAGCTCGGTGTGAAAAGAATGGATTGGCAGGTGTTAGAATGGAATCAACTCGCATTGGATTTTTATAAAAAACGTAATGCAATCTTGGATCCTGAGTGGGTAAATGGACGTTTGTTTTTTTAGCTTTAACCTAGAATAGTTTATTTAAATCTCTCGCGTGCTTAATTTCAATTACTAAGTCCGAAATTAAGTTGATTTTCATGTTTACTTGCGCACCTCCAGCATAAATTGGAGTTTTACCTACGGCAGCTTTCAGTTGTTGGAAGTATTTAACCAAAAATTCATCTTCAACAGCCGTTAGCCAAGAAGTTATAATAGCATTAGGTTTTAATATTTTAATGCAATCCAATGCTGATTCAAATGGTAAACTCTGTCCAAGATACACGGAGTTCAGCCCTTTAAAACGTAAGAGGAACTGATAATACAAAAGACCGATTTCGTGCCATTCGTGTTCAGGAAGGAACAACATAATTGAAGGCTTGCTGGAATCTGGAATGGGTAATTTGTCTATTTCAGAAATTATTTTTTGGCGAATAAGATTAGAAATAAAATGTTCCTGAGCTGCTGATATGGATCCAACTAGCCACATCACTCCAATACGATCCAAAAAAGGAATTAAGTGAAACGTAAATGTATCCTCCAAACCGACTTCCTGAATCAAACCGTTCAATGTGTCTCTGAAAAGCAATTCATCTAGATGAATTAACGCAAGAATCAATTTTTCTCCACTGTTATCTAAATCATTGGAAATTTTTATTTTCCAAACTAATTCATTTACCTCCTCCTGTGACATTTTGGCGATTTTTGAAATTTTATAGCCACTTTTATTGAGAAGACTAATATTTAGTAAATAAGTTAGTTCGTCATCGGTATACGTCCTGATCTGGGTGTCCGTTCGATCTGGAATCAAAAGGGCGTAACGCTTTTCCCAAATGCGCAGTGTGTGAGCTTTGATTCCTGTTAATACCTCAATATCTTTAATTTTATATTCTCCCACGACAATCTAAACAACAACAGTTGTTTCAATTTGTTCAATCCATCAAATAAAAATCTCAGATATAAAATCTACCTTTGACAGATGCTTATAAAAGAGGCCATTTTCATTGTTTCTAATACGGAAATTAAAAATTGTCCGACGGATAAAAAACCTGAGTTTGCTTTTATTGGTCGATCCAATGTAGGTAAATCTTCATTGATTAACATGTTGACTGGAAAAAAGGGGCTAGCAAAAACGTCTGGAACCCCTGGAAAAACGCAATTAATCAACCATTTTTTAATTGATGATGAATGGTACATTGTTGACCTTCCTGGTTATGGTTATGCAAGAGCTTCAAAGTCTATGCGTTCGAAATGGGAAAAGTTCATCGCAGATTATTTAACAAAGCGTGAGACACTGATGAATATTTTTGTTTTGTTGGATGCCCGTTTGGAACCCCAAAAAATTGATCTGGAATTTATGAATTGGTGTGGAGAAAAAGGGCTGCCATTCTCTATGGTTTTCACTAAAGTAGACAAGCTTTCAAGTTCTGTTCTGCAGAAGAATCTGGCGAAATACAAAAAGGAAATGCTAAAATTTTGGGAAGAAATACCACCTGTTTTTACCAGTTCGAGTGCTTCCGGATTTGGGAGAGAACCTCTATTAAATTACATAGAAACAATCATTAAATGATATCATTCAAACCAAACCTTATTAAAGAAAGTTTTTGGTCTGTCTGAGTGCATAAACTTGTTTCCTCCGTAGGTTTTAATAACAGCAAAATGGTTTAATCCAAATACAACTCTTACCCAATTTAATCCTTCAGGATAAGTATCCGATAGTCCTTCGAAAATCTCTGTTCCGTCGTCTAATATTTTTCTTTGGAAGGGAGAATTGGGTGGACTAGCAATATAAATAGAAGCTATTTCCTCCAGTGTCATTGTGCTATCCATTGGATTAATATCAATTTGATACGTATTCCCTTGTCCTAAATCCCTATATTTAAGAGTAATACTCTTGTCTTCGTTTATCTTTTCGAAAGGCTTTCCCGGAAACTTCACCACGAGGCCACTTTGCTCGTTGAAATATAAATACTCAGTTCTAGATTTTACATCCGTTTTTGCCTTTAATGGATATTCTGAAATGGTCCACAATATAGGACGCAAACGATATCCTTTTGATCTGAGAATTCTAATAATTCCATCATTGCCTGCCAAATGACCAGATCCAACTGCACAAAATAAACTTTTATTGGATTTTAAAAGTGAATCCAATTTCGAAGCCATCTTTAAGTTTCTATTGGTAATCAGATTTGCATAGGCATTTTCTTTAATCGATAAATTGGCTTCGACAAACCGATTTATGGCATCTAAATCTCCTTTTAAATATAAATCCATCAATTTTTCTTGAGCAAAGTCGATCAAACTTAAGTTAATTGCATCGCGTTGCCCAATTGGAAAATCGGAAATAAGCTCTAGTTGATCTACAAGTGATTCAAGTTCAAAAAATGACTTTTTAGCATTGTGACAATAGGTTTCAAAATAGGCATCTAAAAACTGAGGCATTCCATTCTCTGAACCATAAAAAGTACTTGAAGCCTCATTACTCCCCGTATAAGGTTGACCATTTTTATCGTAAAGTGTAATAGGAATATTTTTTCGAGTATCAAGATCGTCAAACAACTTAAATATATCAGTTTCCAAAACAATTGTTTCCGAATTATTTAAAGCGATATATAAAGAATCCGAAAATGCAAAAACACGTTTATCGTTTGAATGAATCGTTCCGAATAAGTATGATTTTTTACTTTTTCCATTTGTGGAAATTTCCCACAGAAGCTCCTTTTCCGGTTCAACAATTTGCGCTTTTACATGACCAATAAGGCATAATAGAATAATTGAAAGCGCTTTTTTCATCGATTCAAAGTTACTTAATAAAGTTGATTTTATGAGAATAGATTTTGTCAGTAGACTTACAACTATTAGAGTAATAATCTCTCTTCCTATGTTTGAAATTTATTAGAATCTAAGTGTTTAGGTTATTCCTCAAAAAATTATAGGTTTTATCCTGGGCACAAAATAAATCCCATATTCAATCTGAAAAATAACTGAAGAATGAAAGCTTTAATTTCAAAAGGCAATAAAAAAGGCAAAATCGAATGACTTTGCCTTTCAATTTATTTACGTAAACAATGTCATTTAACAAATCGTAAAACGGCGCTTTTGTTATTATTTGAAACCTTCACCAAATAGGTTCCCCTGCTTAAATTCGTAACATCAATTTTGTTATCATACTTTCCTTGACTCAATATTTTTCCTTTTAAATCAACTATTTCATACAAGCTATTTAGATTCGCGCCTTCAATGTATAAGAAATCAGATGTCGGATTCGGATAAAGATTCAACGATGTTAAACTTGATTCTAGTAATGAACTCTGTTGAAAATCAAACGCAGAATTAACAACTAAATACTTTGGTTCAGATTTTAGTGGGCAATACATAAGTAATGTCAACAAATAAGTTCCATATCCGGAATTCAAATTGTAAGATGTTGAAATAAGAACTGAATCCCCGTTGTCATATCCTAAAACCCAGTTAATCAATACTGAGTCTACTGATATTGCTGAATAATTACTTATGTACGCAGAAATAATTGAATCGTAATAAATGGAACAATTATTAATCCATTCACTTGAATCAGTACCCACAAAACTTGAGTCAATTACAATGTCGTCATTCAAAACAATGGTATCTCCCGGAACGATTATTTCAGCATTAACATTGCCTGAAACAGATACAGAACAACCATTGGCATCAAAAACTGTTGCTGAGTAATTTCCAACACATAGGTTATTGGCTATTGAATTCGATGTTGTGTCAGTATTGAAAAAAATGTAGGAATAGGGAGCCAAGCCATTTGAAACAATTACAGACATGGAACCATCACATGTCACAGAATCTGATGCATTCGTGATTTGAGCAATAGCAGAAAAACCCTGACATTGAAGATTTACTGAGTCTGTATCGACAGTTCCGGTAACCGTGTAACTGCAACCATTTGCATCAGTGACAGTTGCGACATATGTCCCTATACATAAATTCATTGATGTACTATCATAGGTTGGAGTTGAATTATTGAAACTGAATGAACAAGGCCATGTCCCACCATATGCATAAACTATCATTGAACCATCACAAGTAACCGAATCTGTTGCATTGTTTATTTGAGCGGTAGCGAAAAATCCTTGACATACGTTAGATGAGGCCGATATGGAAATGGAATCACATACTTGACAGCCATTTGAAGAGGTTACACATACATTATAAACCCCATTGCACAAACTGTCGGCGTTTTGTGAGGTTAAACCATTGCTCCAATCGTATGTATAAGGCCCAGAACCTCCACTAACGATAACACTCACTGAAGCATCACAACTCGAGACAGATGTTGGATTAATCAAATTTGAAAAATTAATCGCAAGTCCTGCGCATGAATCCAATACCGAGATATTTGTGGTAGAAACAAAATCACATCCACTGTTATCAGTGACGTTAATCGAATATTGTCCGGGACATAAATTCGATGGGTTGTTTGAAGTATATAAGGAATCTGCGTTTTGTATTGAGTAGTTGAAAGGAGCTGTTCCGCCAAACGGTGTTACTAAAATGGATCCATCGCAAGCGTCTGTAACGCTGGCATTTGTGGTTTGCACGGTCGCGCCAAAATTAGAACATGGTGCATTTCCAATGGTCCAATTTGCAGTTGCACTACAACCTAACGTATCCGTAACAGTAACGGTACCCGAAGATCCGTAACATAAGCTATCCATGGAGGAAGAATAAACATTAGTACACGTATTACAATTCCACGCGTAGGTAACTGGACCATAGTTACCACTTGGGTTGGCAACCACAGAGCCATTACATGAGGATGAGTCAGTTGCGTTGTTAATATTAAGATTGAGTGCTATTGTACACTGCCCAAAGGAAAAATAGGCGTTTAATAACACCAACATCAAGGTAATTTTTTTCATAATGTGTTCATTTTTTAGAATTAATTTCCGCAAAGCTAGTAAATCAACAGCTCATTTTAAATATTTGCTTGTCATTTCTTACATTTGACAAATGAAATTAAGAATACTTTTAACCTTCTATCTTCTTGCTAGTTTTCTGTTTTCTCAGCACAATAAAAATCCAAAAGTGGTTGTAGGCGTTGTGATTGATCAAATGTGTTATGACTATTTATATCGCTTTCAATCACATTTTTGCGAGGAAGGATTTAACAAGTTTTTGAAACATGGCTTGAACTGTCGAAATGTTCTCTATAATTATGTTCCAACCTACACAGGTCCCGGACATGCATCCATTTACACTGGAACGACCCCTAACAATCATGGAATAGTAGGAAATGAATGGTATAACCGAAATAAGAATAGCTCCATTAATTGTGTTTATGACATAAATTCATCAACCGTCGGGAGTTTCTCAGATGAAGGGAAGGCTTCTCCTATTCACTTGAAAACTTACACAATTACGGATCAATTGAAAATGACTTATCCACAAGCTAAAGTCATTTCCATGTCTATTAAAGATCGAGGTGCCATTCTTCCCGGCGGACATTTGAGTGATGGAAGTTATTGGTTTGATTATGCTACAGGAACATTTATTTCAAGTTCGTTTTTCAAAAAAGAACTCCCTAAATGGGTTTCTAATTTCAATTCAAAAAATAATGCATTAACTTATTCAAAAACGTGGGATTTACTTTTTCCAAAGGAAAAATACCAATCGATTGATGAAAGTCCTTATGAAATCTTAGTTGGAGGAAAATCAACCCCAACATTTCCATATGAATTGCAAAAAATGTCAGGAGAAAAATTGAATACACAGTATTTCACAATGTCGCCTTTTGCCAATACCTTGTTGACGGACTTTGCTTTGGATGCGATTACGAATGAACAACTTGGTGCTGATAATCAAACAGACATGCTTTGCATCAGTTATTCTACACCAGATATTGTTGGTCATACTTTTGGCCCCTATTCACTTGAAATAGAAGATCTTTATGCTCGGTTAGATCGTGATTTAGCTAGGCTTTTGTCTGTTCTTGAAAAGAAGTTCGGAAAAAATGGTTTTGTTGTATTTTTGACAGCCGATCATGCGGTTGTTCCCGTTCCACAGATGTTAATGGATAAAAAGCTTCCCGGAGGATATTTGTTTTTGGAATCGTATCTGACAGATTTAAAGCAATTTTCAACGATCAAGTATAAATCAGATTTGATTGAAAATGAAACAAACCAAAATATCTATCTGAATCTCAGCCGGATTGATTCTCTCAAACTTGATTTGGATGATGTTACAGACGTTTTTGCTGAACAAATAAAAAAATGGCAAGGTGTAAAAGCTGTTTTTACGAAAAAAGAATTATCAGATCCTTCTAAAGATCATGAATGGAAAGACATGGTTCGACTCGGTTATGAGGCTATTCGGAGTGGTGAAATTATATTTATCATGGAACCGGGATATTTGGTAAAAGAAATTGATTCCGAGAAAGCCCATAAAGGCACTTCCCATGGGTCATCGTTTAACTATGATACGCATGTTCCGCTTCTTTGGTATGGAGCTAAAATTCCAGCGAAAGATATTTTTAAAACTTATGAAATCATTGATGTTGCTCCGACATTAACCCACATTCTTAATTTACAACGTTCAGGTGCCATGACAGGCCAACCAATAATTGAAGTTTTGAAAAAATAACGAATGGAGGGCAGTAAATTTTTCCTAGATCACCTTGGTCAAACAAATGAAAATCCCTTCTTGATTGAAGTTGATCGAGCAGAAGGAATTTACATTTACGATAAAACAGGGAAAGCATACATGGACATGATTTCTGGTGTGGCGGTTAATAATATCGGTCACCGTCATCCAAAAGTGGTTGAAGCCATTCAAAAACAATTGGATAAGCATTTGCATGTTATGGTTTATGGAGAATTCGTTCAGGATGCTCAAAATGAAATGGCAAGCGAACTGCTTGAATTGTTGCCAGAGCCATTAAATTGTGTTTACGCGGTTAATTCGGGAACAGAAGCGATTGAGGCAGCTCTAAAATTGTCAAAAAGATATACCGGAAGAACTGAAATTGTATCGTTTCGTGGATCCTATCACGGAAGCACACATGGCTCAATGAGTGTTTCGGGAAATGAAATCAAAAAGCAAGCATATCGACCTTTATTGCCAGATGTTCGATTTCTTGAATTTAACAATCGGGAAATATTGAATCAGATTTCTGAAAAAACAGCGGGAGTCATTATTGAAACCGTTCAAGGCGATGCCGGTGTTCGCATTCCAGAAAAAGAGTTTCTCTTTGCCTTAAGGAGAAGGTGCAACGAAGTAGGGGCACAACTTATTTTCGATGAAATCCAATGTGGTATGGGTAGAACCGGAAAAGTATTCGCCTTCGAGCATTTCGAAGTCATTCCTGATCTATTAACATTGGGAAAAGCTTTGGGAGGAGGAATGCCTATCGGGGCGCTAGTTTCGTCTAAAGAAAAAATGCGAGTCTTTACGAATAATCCAATGCTTGGTCACATCACAACATTTGGTGGTCATCCTTTAAACTGTGCAGCATCAGCTGCTTTTTTAAAAGTATTAAAAACAGAAATAGATTGGAATGAAGTCGAACGATTAGGTGCCTTGCTTGAAACAACAATCGCCCAAAGTGTTGAGATCAAAGCCATTCGAAGAATTGGGATGATGTTTGCCTTCGACATGGAATCTTCGGAACGAGTGGCAAAAGTTGTTGAAAAAGGTTTGGAAAAAGGATTGATTACGTTTTGGTTCTTATCTCATCCCTATAGTTTTCGTTTATCGCCTCCACTAACCATTTCCGAGGAAGAAATATTGCATGCTGGGAAATTGATAATTGATGCCATTAATGAGACTGCAGATAAAATTTAAAAAATACTTTTGCTTCAGTCCTCGAATGCTTCGGCTGAAAAGCAAGTTTAAAACTTAATTTGATAGTTACTGAATCTCAAATCAGGCATGTAATAATCAGTTGATATAATTTGAGCTCCACTTTTCCAAGCAGAATGGAAGCGCGTATAATCGTTTTTTCTGGCTTCGATTGTTCCGGCATCAGAACGCGTTCTGACAATAAATTTTTTGGTCATTTCCAAAATTTCAAGTTCTTTTCCTATAGGATCATTTTGTAAAACAAATGCAGTATTGACATCATTCGGGTTACCATAAACGAACATAGGGCGAACAAAGTTATTTTGGCGGTACAAGTGCTTGTTACTTCCTTCCAAAATGAAAATAATTTTCCCCAAACATTCTTGTAAAAATGGCCAATTCTCTTTCTGAAGGCGATTATGAATGGATGAATAAGTTCCTTTTAGGTCTCTTGGTGAAAAGATATTTTCCGTGGATAAAACCGAAAATATTTCCTCGTCTAGTTTTTCGTATGCCAAGGAGTCGAATGGAATCGCTTTTCTGAAACCTAATTTTCTTAGGAATTTTGATTCGTCTCCCGGATTGTTTCCCTTTGCCTCAATATTAACAAACAATGGTGAATGATCGGGGTGATTATTACTCCATTTTTTCAACTCGATCAAAACATCTTTTAAAGTCAGGTAATTGGTTTCGTAATCAACATCGGCGATATGAAGTACTATGAAACCAGGTTCTTCCATTCTTTCATCCTTTATGCGTTGACGAATTCCTGGAATGAACAGATTCAATTTTCTTTTTGAATACAAACTTCCTTTTGGATCATAGTTAATGTCTATTTCAATTCCCCTAACTCCATATTCATCAAATTGTCGAGACAAAGGCAAATGACCATAATCAAGTTGAATGGGATCATTGGAGGGGCCAAGTTGTTTTTTAAATCTTGATAAAAAACGGAGGACTTTTGGATTCGGATACTTTTTATAACTATTGTGAGAAGCTAAAATTCGTATTTCATTCAAACGAGTTGAATCGTTATATTGCGAAAAAACTCGAAGTGTAAACAAACAAAAAAGAAGAACTAAATATCTACACATCTAAGTTATTCAGGATGGATTCATCAACTAAGTTTGGTAATGTTACTTTTAAAAGCGGTTCTGTTTCCATTGCTCGTTTAATGGCGAAAATAGCATTTTCATTTCGAGCCCAGTTTCTTCGCGCAATTCCATTGTTCACGTCCCAATGCAACATCATTTTTAGATTGCGATCTGAATCAGCGCTGCCATCTAACAACATTCCAAACCCGCCATTGATTACTTCGCCCCAACCTACTCCTCCTCCGTTGTGAATGGAAACCCAAGTTGCTCCGCGAAACCCATCTCCAATTACGTTGTGAATAGCCATGTCCGCAGTAAATCGGGAACCATCATATATATTCGAGGTTTCACGATAGGGAGAATCAGTTCCTGACACATCGTGATGGTCTCGACCTAATATTACGGGGCCAATGTCACCATTGGAGATTGCCTTATTGAATGCTTCAGCAATTCGCATACGTCCTTCCGCATCTGCATAAAGAATTCTTGCTTGTGAACCAACTACTAATTTGTTTTCTTGAGCTCCCTTAATCCATTGAATATTATCCGCCATTTGTTGCTGAATCTTAGGAGGACTTGTTTGCATCATTTCTTCAAGCTCTTGACACGCAATTTCATCCGTTTTTTGAAGGTCTTCAGGTTTTCCGGATGCACACACCCATCTAAAGGGACCAAATCCAAAATCAAAGCACATTGGCCCTAAAATATCTTGAATATAAGATGGATATTTGAATTCATTTCCATTCGTTCCACTTACATCCGCACCAGCGCGGGATGCCTCCAATAGAAATGCGTTACCATAGTCAAAGAAATAAGTTCCTTTCTCCGTATGTTTGTTAACTGCTGCTGCGTGTCTTCTAAGGCTCTCTTGAACAAAAGCATTGAATTTCTCAGGTTCATTTGACATCATTTCATTCGCCTCATCGAATGTCAAATCAACAGGGTAGTAACCACCTGCCCATGGATTGTGCAATGAAGTCTGATCAGATCCTAAATCAATGTATATATCTTCTTTATGAAATTTTTCCCAAACATCAACCACATTTCCCAAATAAGCAATTGAAACGATTTCTTTTTCCACTTTCGCCTTTTTAACACGTTGAGAAAGCGCATTCAAATCGGTAATAACTTCATCTACCCATCCTTGTGAATGACGTGTGTGGGCTGCTTTTGGATTAACCTCAGCCGTAACAGAAATTACACCGGCAATGTTTCCGGCTTTAGGCTGAGCACCAGACATTCCACCCAGTCCGGAAGTAACGAAAAGTTTTCCTTTGATATCATCCCTGTTTTTTGCAATTCGACGTAAGGCATTTAAAACAGTAATTGTTGTTCCGTGAACGATCCCTTGCGGGCCTATGTACATGTATGATCCCGCTGTCATCTGACCATATTGTGTAACACCTAAGGCATTGAATCGCTCCCAATCATCTGGTTTGGAGTAATTAGGAATCATCATTCCGTTAGTTACAACCACACGGGGAGCGTTTTTGTGAGATGGAAACAAGCCCATTGGATGACCTGAATACATGACTAGCGTTTGTTCATCAGTCATTTCAGACAAATATTTCATTGTCAAACGATACTGAATCCAATTTTGGAAAACCGCGCCATTTCCACCATAGGTTATTAACTCATGAGGATGTTGAGCGACAGCATAATCCAAATTATTTTGAATCATTAACATTATTGCCTTGGCCTGCATTGATTTCCCAGGATATTCCTCTATTGGTCGCGCAAACATTTTGTAATTTGGACGATAGCGATACATGTAGATTCGTCCATATGCATTTAGTTCATTCAAAAAATCTTTGGCTAATTCGTTATGTTGATTTTTTGGAAAGTATCGTAGTGCATTTTGAATGGCTAATTTCTTTTCATCTAAGCTTAAAATTGACTTCCTTTTTGGAGCATGATTAACACTGGAATCAAACGGTTTTTTTGGAGGTATTTCACTTGGTATTCCCTGAAGAATTTCTTCTTGAAATGAAAGAGTACTCATGTAATGATTTTGAGCAAAGGTATGAAAAGTCTAATATTTTAAAACGACAAAACCATGTTTCTCAACTTCTTTTCCTCCTTCAAAAGTGGCATTTATTTTATAAAAATAAGTTCCCTCTTCAACTAGTTTTCCGTCAAGCGTTTTTCCATTCCAGGAACCAGCCGGTTCGTCGTATTCAAAAATTAAATTACCCCATCTATTCAATATGATACAATTGAATTTTGTTATTCCGCTATAATTAACAAAAAACGCATTATTTCCGACTGCTGAAGATAAAACAAGAATGTTAGGAACCTCCAAATCACATGGTTTAACACCAATTGTGGCAGTATCAGAGTTAGTATAACATTCATTTGAAATATAAAGTATGTAGTTTCCTGTTTCGTTTACAACTAATGTCGGTGTCACTGTACCATCATTCCAAAGTGTGCTTATGTTTGGATTATATCCCGATTGTAAAGGTTCTGAATTAACGATCAATGGTTTCAGCAGTACGCCCGCGCCTTGACAAAGTGTTGTGTCAATTAATTCAGTGTAAATGAAAGGTTGAAACTCGATACTTTCAGTTATTGTATCCTGGCAAAAATTATCGACAAAGTTCAATTGATAGATTCCCGCAACACTCGAAGTAACATTTGGATTGTTCAAATTAGGATTGGAAAAATGAATACACGTATCCTGGGCAAACCAAGTTCCTCCATCAAATGCTGTAGTTCCCTGAATTTGAGACTGAAAGAAACAGGCCAATGAATCTAAATTCATGGTTGGAGTTGGCACCACATTTAATTTTACCGTCGTATCATATTCACAACCAAAATTATCTACTACATTGTAGGTATAATAGGTGTTTCCTGTAACATTTGGTTGAATAACAATGAGGGTGTCAGACATTCCGGAAATAATTGATGGATCATTGCTCCAATAATCATCTTCTATTGTGTTTTGATAACCTTCAGATTCAGGATATAGGGAAGAATTGAAGTAAATCCCCCACTGAAAAATATAACCATCGTCAATTCCTTGATTGTCTTGGACTGTTATTGTCCATTGTCCATTCACTGGGCAACCAACAAAATCGCTGAAGTTTCCATCAGGAAGATAAACTCCATTGGTATCCATTGCAGTGTTATTTCCTGTTGTTCCATTAGGCAAAAATTGGCCTGAACTATTATAGTCGTTAGGAATTGTATTGCCGGATGCTTGTTCATCACATATAGTACCAAGCGTCGCGTTTGTTGGAGAAAAACAATAGGTCCAAACTGGGCTTCCGGGAGGTCCGCCATCCACATTTGTATCGTTGCCTAAAGAGGTAGAAATCCCACTACCACACCCTCCAGGAACAAGAGGAGGCCAGCTGGGATTTCCATTGTAGGCATTCAATATTGAAACTGTTGTTCCGTTGGGACAAGTCAAGGTAATTTCAATGTCACCAATGTAGGAATGTTCGATATCCAAACAAAGTTCATTGATATCTGCGGCAGAACTAATGGTTGCAGAGGTGTCAAAACCAGAAATACCGACAGACGATTGATAAGATTGACCGGCACCGTCTGGTAAAAAAGTTAATCCGGCAAAAATGCCTCCAATGAGAAAGTCTCCACCTGGAACTTGAACACCCACAGTATCATTCGCTGTTACCCCTCCAATCAAAATGGTATTTTGTCCTAAACATACAGTATCTTCCAAGGGTCCTGTTCCTGTAAATAAAGGTTGTTGGGAAACTCTAATTTTAAAAGTAACTCGTTCTGATTGTGGAAAGACATCTGTAATTCGGAGATCAACATAGTAGCCTGCTCGCTGAGTTGGCTTAAACCAAATGGAATCGTTATTCGCATATGGAATCCCGCCTATAGTCCATTCGTAATTACAATTGTTTACATTTTGAGTATATCCACTTCCCGTTGTTTCTAAAGAATAAGGAAAAGTCGGCTTTGCAATCAATAATACTGAGTCTTCAAGGCAGATATCTACGTAACCTGTATCTGCGGGATTTAAAATGTTGCTTCCTACTCCAAATTTAAAAGCTTCCACATGTGGTTCGAAAGGCTGAGGGAAATTTCCACAACCCAAATTAGCAACCCATCCGGTTCCTTCATTCGCTCCATCAGAAATAAATTGAAGGGTTAAACAGCCGGAAGAATTGTTTTCAAATGACGCCTGAGCATAGAAACCCAAAGGATTTGTGCCTGAGTTAAATGACCCTATCAGCGGGGAACTTGTGTTCGGGCCATCAAAAATAAATAAGGTGTCCGATGGATCAATATTAAACTCAAAACCAATATTTGTTGCAAACGCAATTGATACTTTTGTTCCTTGTAATGGATCCGGACATAATACCAATGTTTCATTCATATTTGGAGCATAATTCGTTGGTCCGTCAATAAAATTGGTTCCAGAACTTCCAGAAGGAACAATAGCACCGCAATCTAAGGGGTTTATTTGGTTATAATCAGGGTCAGTTAAACTTATCGTAACTTGCGATGAGGCTAGGGCTGATATAAGAGAAAATAGGATCCCAAAAAATACTTTCATGCCTATTTATTTAGATTTTGTCTCTCCAATTTCAAAATGTTAGAACTCTTAACAACAAGAAGCTCTTGACGGTTCGCCACCTTAAAATATTGAGTAGTTTCCTGAATCTTTAGACCCAAATCTGTAAACCGAATAATACCTTCATTTGGTTTCAACTGAATTTCATGAAATTTATTCACATCTTTTCCTTGAGGAATAGCTATTAAATAGCATGCATGATCAACAGCATAATTTAGCAGTTCCATTTGTTCATCATTGAAAGTGGCTAGTTCACCTTCTTTATAGCTTTTTAAAAGTTCTTTTGAATAGGATTGAGCGCATAACCCAAATTGGATTAAACAAGAAATACCTAGAATAAATATGGTTTTCAAATTCATTATTATTTTAATTAGTCGTTTGACTCATGTTTCGTTGAAAAGTTGCATTTTTTGTTCAAACATTTCAAGAATTGTCTAAGATAATAAAACTTAGTTTTGTTTTGAATTTTTAATCCCAAAAAATGCATAATACAGAATTAAAGAAAATTGCCTCTCAAGTAAGAAGAGATATCGTTAGAATGGTAGCTGCAGTGAATTCAGGACATCCGGGCGGGTCACTTGGATGCGCGGACTTTTTAACATTTCTGTATTTTGAACAGATGAATTTCGATGCTAAAAACTTTGGAATGGATGGAAAAAATGAAGATTTGTTTTTTCTCTCAAATGGCCATATTTCACCTGTGTGGTATAGCGTTTTGTCACGAGTAGGTTTTTTCCCGGTAAATGAATTAGCAACATTTAGAAAACTATCCTCGCGACTTCAAGGACATCCTTCAACGGATAAAAAACTACCCGGCGTTAGAATGGCTTCAGGTTCGCTTGGACAAGGATTGTCTGTTGGTATTGGCGCAGCGCAAGTGAAAAAGTTAAATAACGATAAATCAATTGTTTACACCCTTCATGGTGATGGAGAATTACAAGAAGGACAGATTTGGGAAGCCGCCATGTATGCTGCTGCAAACAAAGTTGATAACATCATCGCAACGATCGATTATAACGGCCGTCAAATTGATGGAGACGTGGAAGATGTGCTGTCTCTTGGCAACCTTGAATTAAAATGGCAAGCTTTTGGATGGGAGGTTTTTCATATGAATGGTCACGATTTTGAAAATATACGTTCTGTATTAACAGAAGCTAAAAATGCAAGTGGAAATCGAAAGCCGATTGTGATTATCATGAAAACTGAAATGGGGCAAGGAGTTGATTACATGATGGGAACACACAAATGGCATGGATCGGCACCGAATGCAGAGCAATTGCAATTAGCTCTTAACCAATTGGAGGAAACATTGGGAGACTATTAGTGAAAAATCTTTTCTTCATATTATTTTTCTTTTCTATCGGACTAACTTTTAGTCAGAAGACAACCCGGATTTTGTTTATTCTTGACGCCTCCAACTCTATGAACTTAGATTGGGATAAACAAACTCGAATGGATGCTGCCAAGGATATTTTGATACAATCTGTTGAGAAATTGCGCGGAATTCCAAATCTGGAGATTGCACTTCGCGTTTATGGTCATCAGTCAGAGGTTACTAACACATACCAAGATTGTGCTGACACGAAATTAGAAGTTCCATTTGCAGTAAATACCGTTGACGCGATCCAAGCAAAAGTTCGAACAATCAGAGCGAAAGGAGCAACACCGATTGCTCGTTCATTGGAAGCTTCAGCTGCGGATTTTCCCGATACGTTGGCAAGAAATTTCATTATTTTAATTACGGATGGTCTTGAATCATGTGATAACGATCCATGTTTGATTGCCAAAAAGTTGAAAGAAAAGGGAGTAAAAGTTACTCCGTTCGTTATTGGTTTGGGAATGGATTTGTCGTATCTCGAAAAATTCAAATGCATAGGTTCTTATTCTGATGCCGAAAGCAAAGACGCGTTCAAAGTTGTTTTGAGTAACGTGATTTCCAAAGCACTTCTGAATACAACTGCACAAATTAACTTGAATGATATTTCGAAAAAACCAACCGAAACCGATGTAACCATTTTTCTTTATGAGGCTGGAACGCAAAATTTGAAATATACCTTAACACATACTTTAAATCGATATGGCAATCCCGACACCTTGATTTTGGATCCAAATCTGAAATATGACATTGTCGTTAATACACTTCCAAAAATTGAAAAGAAAAACGTTTCGCTACAGAAATATACGCACAACGTGATTCAAATCGATGCAGCACAAGGATTCCTGAAATTGATTTCAACGAAAAACGCCAATAATCCCAATTACAGCATGCGTGTGATTCAAAATGACCAAATACAAACCTTGAATTCACAGCCTTACAACTCAACACAAAAATATTTGGTTGGCACATACGATGTGGAAATTTTCACTTTACCACGAACTTATCAGCGCGTTGAAGTTACGCAAAGTAAAATCACAAACGTTGATGTAATTCCCTCAGGTTGCTTATCTTACATTTCACAAAAAGGATTGGTCGGACAAATTTTTGTTGATAAAGGAAACAATTCATTGGAATGGGTTTGCAATTTGGAAGCTGGATTGAAGGAAGGGAAATGGTTTTTACAGCCAGGAAATTATAAGATTGTGTATAGAGAAAAAGATCAAAAGTCTACCGCTTATACAAAAGAAAAAAGTTGTAAAATAGAATCGAATAGAACACTGAATTTAAATTTATAAAAATGGAAATAGAAATACTTGGAAATAAAGACACGCGTTCAGGATTTGGAGAAGGATTAGCCGAATTAGGAAGAACCAACCCAAATGTTGTAGCACTTTGTGCGGATTTAATTGGATCCTTAAAAATGGATGCCTTCAAAAACGAAAATCCGAATCGATTTTTTCAAGTTGGAATTGCTGAAGCCAATATGATTGGTTTGGCAGCTGGAATGACCATCGGGGGGAAAATTCCATACACAGGTACGTTTGCGAATTTTTCCACGGGTCGGGTTTACGACCAAATTCGTCAGTCTGTGGCGTATTCTCAGAAAAACGTTAAGATCTGTGCTTCGCATGCCGGTTTGACATTAGGTGAAGACGGTGCGACCCATCAAATATTAGAAGATATTGGAATGATGCGCATGTTGCCAAACATGACTGTTATTGTTCCCGCAGATTTCAATCAAACCAAGCAAGCAACAATTGCAATTGCGGAGCATGTTGGACCCGTTTACCTGCGATTCGGACGACCGGTGATGCCTATTTTCGTGAAGCCTGATGCCAAATTTGTGATCGGAAAAGCGGATGTTTTAAACGAAGGAACGGATGTTACCATCATCGCTTGCGGTCACCTCGTTTGGAAATCGATTGAAGCGGTTAAAGTTTTGGCCGAACAAGGAATATCTGCTGAATTAATCAACATGCACACCATCAAACCATTAGACGAAGAAGCGATTCTGAAATCAGTTACAAAAACAGGGTGCGTGGTTACAGCCGAAGAACACATGATGCACGGTGGATTAGGTGATGCAGTAGCTCAAGTTTTAGCAAGAAAATTCCCTTCTCCTCACGAATATGTGGCTGTAAATGATTCGTTCGGCGAAAGCGGTACACCAATGGAATTGATGGCAAAGTATGGCATTGATACGGTGAATGTGGTGGAAGCGGTGAAAAAAGTGATCGGTAGAAAGGGGTAAAAATGAATTGTAGTTTAGCGAATTGCTGATTACAGATTTATGTTAGAATTGCGAACGAAAATATTGCAATTTGATGAAGAGTGAGTAATAAAATCCAATGTTTTAATACGCCACATTAGTTATATTCTATTTTCAAGAATCAATTTACTTCATCTCATTCTAACATAGCTTTTCAATTATCTGAGCTGAGTTTATTTACGAGATAACCGAAAATGGCAGCAGTTAAGAACATAATCAAACTATAGATAGCTGCAGGAATACTCATCGTATCATTTTTAAGGATGTTTAAAGCAATAAATATCGCCAATGTCCCATTGTGAATTCCTATTTCCATTCCAACAGCAATTGCTTGCTTTTTTTCCACTTTAAACAAAAGAGGCACAAAAAATCCTGCCAGTAAACTCAAAACATTAAAACTCAAAGCGGCTAATCCAATTTGCTGAAAGTATTCCCCAATATGTGCTTTTTCTTTCAATATTGCACCCACAATAACGAGAACTAAAAACACTGCTGAGAGAATTTTTACCGGTTTATCAAGTTTGCGTGCAAAGGTCTCAGCTTTGGCATTGACAATCATTCCAATTGAAACGGGAACTAGTACAATTAGAAAAACTTCTATGATTTTATTGAAGGGCATGACGATATCCTGTCCAGTCATAAAATTACTCAGAGAGAGCTCAACAATTAAAGGCAAGGTAACCAAGGTAAGAACGCTATTGATGGCAGTCAAAGTTATATTCAAAGCGACATCCCCATTCGATAGATGACTAAAGAGATTAGCAGTAGCACCACCCGGCGAGGCAGAAAGTAACATTAAACCAACGGCTAATTCAGGACCTAAGCCAAATAATTTAGCGACACCAAAGCAAACAAATGGTAAAATAATCATTTGGCAAAACAACCCAATAAATACAGCTTTGGGATATTTCACAACTCGCTTGAAGTCAGCAATGGTTAATGATAAGCCTAACCCGAGCATAATGATTCCTAACGCAATCGGTAAAATCGAGGTTAACAATGAATTATCTTGCATATTTTTAGTTTTAAAACACTAAAATAAAAAAAATTATAAAGTAATTACCTATTTCAGATTAAATCCTAATAAATAAATGCATAATTCTTCGTTAATCATCAGGCTTGTTGCGAGTTGTGAAGCCAATTCATAGCAATATGCAAATTTCAGCTACAAGCATATCGAGTTAGCATTACATGGTCTTGATTCCGTTCAGCTCCTTATTCCATTCGATCATTTTGTAAATACCAACCAAACAGTCCAAAATCCTTTAGATCTATTTAAAGAGTTCAAATAAATCCGCCATTCAGCATATCTCAAAAAAGGTTTGTTCGCTTAGCCTCACAATTTCAGTAAACACAAACTTGAAAAAATCGATTAAACCCTCCTCAACTCCAACTTCGTATCCTCACTATCCTCAATTTCGGTTATGAATGAATTAGCATCAAGCTCAGTAAAAAGAATGTCATTTGCTAAAACCTCATCGCAGATGTAGCCTTTATTTTCTTCGATGGCCGTCTGAATTTGAGGAGTTGTTTCCACTTGAACTAAAATACGATCGACAACATCAAAACCACTGTCTTTTCGTAAATTCTGAACGCGATTAACGATTTCACGAGCGATTCCCTCAGACTTAAGTCCAGGAGTAATCGTAACATCCAACGCAACGGTTAGCCCTCCTTCGCTGGCTACCAACCAACCGGGGATGTCTTGCGCATTGATTTCAAAATCTATCAGATCCAAGTTGATTTCTGTACCTTCAATCGATCCTGACCAACCGTTATTTTTTTCAATTTCCGAAATATCGTCTTGTCCAAAACCTTTTACCAACTCTGAAATGGCTTTCATTTGCTTTCCGTACTTCGGACCAATGGTTTTGAAATTCGGTTTGATACTTTTTACTAAGATTCCTGAGTTTTCCTCAAGCAGCTCGAGTTCCTTTACGTTCACTTCGGAAAGGATGAGGTTGCGAACATGCATCAGGTTTTCAGCAACTTGCTTATTCAATACTGGTATCATGATTTTTTGAAGCGGTTGGCGCACACGAATCTTGTGTTTCTTGCGTAATCCAAGCACCAATGAACAAGCTTGCTGTGCCAATTCCATTTGATTTTCCAAGGTTTTGTCAACCCAAGATGCATTCACTTTCGGGAAATCTGCTAAATGAGCAGAACCTACGGAATGTTTACCACTCACTTTATTCAAATCCAGGAATAATTGATCCATGTAAAAAGGCGCAATTGGCGAAGCAAGCAACGCAACCGTTTCCAAACACGAATAAAGTGTTTGATAAGCACATAATTTATCTTTCGGATCGTCATTTTTCCAATACCTGCGGCGACATAAACGGACATACCAATTCGATAGTTGCTCAGTCACAAAATCTTGAATCGCTCGACCAGCGCGTGTCGGCTCGTAATCTGCATAGGCTGAATCAACTTCTTCGATTAGCGAATTTAATTTGGAAAGAACCCATCGGTCGATTTCTGGTCGCTCGTTCAATGGAGTTTCGACTTCAGAAAAATCAAATCCATCGATATTGGCATAAAGTGAGAAGAAGGAATAGGTATTGTATAGCGTTCCAAAAAACTTGCGTTGAACCTCTGTAATTCCTTCCAAATCGAATTTCAGGTTGTCCCATGGTTGTGCATTTGTAATCATGTACCAACGTGTTGCATCTGGGCCGTATTGTGTTAATGTTGTAAATGGATCAATGGCATTTCCAAGTCGTTTCGACATTTTTTGTCCGTTCTTATCTAATACCAGTCCGTTTGAAACCACATTTTTGTAGGCAACCGAATCAAATACCATTGTCGCAATGGCATGCAAGGTATAAAACCATCCACGCGTTTGGTCAACTCCCTCAGCGATAAAATCAGCAGGATAACCTGTTCCATTTTCAATCAATTCTTTGTTCTCAAACGGATAATGCCATTGTGCATAAGGCATCGCGCCTGAATCAAACCAAACGTCAATGAGGTCTGCCTCTCGATTCATGGGTTTTCCGGAAGGAGAAACCAATACGATTTCATCCACAAAATGCTTGTGTATGTCAACTTTATCGTAGTTTTCTGCAGCCATATTTCCAGCCTCGAAATCAGACAAAGGATTTTTTGTCATTAATCCAACCTGAACTGCTTTCTCTGCTTCTTTTTTCAGTTCTTCAATTGAGCCAATGCAAATGCGCTCATCACCTTCCTCAGTTGACCAAATTGGAATGGGTATTCCCCAATAACGTGAACGAGAAAGATTCCAATCGTTGGCATTTTCCAACCATTTTCCAAATCGGCCTGTTCCAGTTGATTCTGGTTTCCAATTGATGGTGTTATTCAATTCAACCATGCGGTCTTTTTTGTCCGTCACGCGAATAAACCACGAATCCAATGGATAATACAATACCGGTTTGTCGGTTCTCCAACAGTGCGGATAGTTGTGTTCGTATTTCTCGACTTTAAAAGCCTTGTTTTCTTCTTTGAGTTTGATGGCAATTTGCACATCTACCGATTTTTCAGGGGCTGAACCTTCGTCGTAATATTCATTTTTCACGTACAAACCTGCAAAGTCGCTCACTTCCGGACGAAAACGACCTTGTAAATCCACCAACGGAACCAAGTTTCCATTTTCATCTTTCACAAGCATCGGAGGAACCCCAGCCTCTTTGGCTACTTTCGCATCGTCTGCTCCAAAGGTTGGCGCTGTATGTACGATTCCTGTTCCGTCTTCGGTTGTAACGAAATCTCCAGGAATTACTACAAATGCTTTTTCGGGATTTTCAGCAGGTAAACAATATGGAAGTAACTGTTCGTATTTGATTCCAACCAACTCTTCTCCAAGACAAGTCCCTGCAACGAAGTACGGAATGGTCTTGTCTCCAGCGTTATAAGCATTCAATGCATCCGCTGATTCAACGGCTTGAAATCCTTTTCCAAACTGATATCCAACCAAGTTTTTCGCTAGAATCACGTTAATTGGTTCATTCGTATATTGGTTGAAAGTCGAAACTAGTGCATACTCGATGTTTGGCCCAACGGTTAATGCAGTGTTTGATGGTAAGGTCCACGGGGTGGTTGTCCAGGCGAGGAAATAGGTTGCAGATTGCAGATTGTCTAATTGCAAATTCTGAATTCGCAATTCTGAATTCACAATTTTAAACATCGCCACCACCGTTGTGTCTTTCACATCTTTGTAGCAACCCGGTTGATTCAATTCGTGAGAAGATAGTCCCGTTCCGGCCTTCGGGGAATAGGGTTGAATCGTATATCCTTTGTAAAGTAGGTTTTTATTATACAATTGAGATAACAGCCACCAAACGGATTCCATGTATTTGGATTCATAGGTAACATACGGATTTTCCATGTCTACCCAATAACCCATTTTTAAGGTCAAATCATTCCAAATGTCTGTGTAACGCATAACTGCTCTTTTACAAGCGTCGTTATATTCATCGATGGAAATTTTAGTTCCTATGTCTTCTTTGGTGATACCGAGTTCCTTTTCAACACCCAATTCTACAGGCAGACCATGAGTATCCCATCCGGCTTTGCGTTTTACTTGAAAACCTTTAAGGGTTTGGTAGCGGCAAAAAATATCTTTTATCGAGCGAGCCATTACGTGATGAATTCCGGGCAGCCCGTTTGCTGAAGGCGGACCTTCATAGAACACAAAGGATGGTTTTCCTTCCCGAGAACTAATGGATTTTTCGAAAATGGATTCGTTTTGCCATCTTTCTAAAACTTCACTTGCAATATTTGAAAGGTTTAACCCTCTGTATTCTTGATATTTCCTACTCATACTTGTAATAATTGAAGCTGCAAAGTTAAAAGAAATGAAGTTGCTAAAGTTTACTCAAATTTGATTTTTCAACTATTCATAAGGATTATCCAAAGGGTTTTAAAATTTGATGTAAATGTCTAACGTGGATTTGAGAAAAACACCCTACAGTCCTAAAACACCATGATTATTTTGAAAATTACCCTGAATTGATAGCTGCACTCGTTTATTGGGTTGAATTTCCCTATCTTTGCGCACTAAAAATTAAATATGAAACTTATTACCGTTGGAAGTGTTGCCTTCGATGCCATTGAGACGCCATTTGGGAAAACCGACAAAATTGTTGGTGGTGCAGGAACATTTATTTCTTTGTCATCATCGTTCTTTGTTCAGAGTCAAGGAATTGTATCTGTTGTTGGAGAAGATTTTCCAAATGAGACTTTGGAATATATGAAATCGAAAGGAATCAACATTGCCGGAATCCAAATTAAAAAAGGAGAAAAGACATTTTTTTGGTCGGGGCGGTACCATAATGATATGAATTCTCGAGACACTTTAATAACGGAACTCAACGTGCTCGGAACGTTTGACCCCGTTATTCCATCAAACTATCAAGGGGCCGATTACTTGATGCTGGGAAATTTAAGTCCTGAGGTTCAACGACAAGTAATAGAAAGATTGGAAAAACGTCCTAAATTAATTGCCATGGACACCATGAATTTTTGGATGGACATTGCATTAGATGAGTTGAAAAAAACAATGGCTTTGGTTGATGTGTTAATCATAAATGATGAAGAAGCTCGACAACTTTCAAAAGAATATTCTTTAGTTAAAGCAGCAAAAGTGATTCGAGCAATGGGACCAAAAATTTTAATTATTAAAAAGGGTGAGCATGGTGCTTTGTTGTTCCATGGAGATCATATTTTCTTTGCTCCGGCATTGCCATTGGAGGAGGTTTTTGATCCAACTGGAGCTGGAGATACATTTGCCGGTGGATTTATGGGTTATATTTCTTCAACAGATGATACCTCATTTGAAAATATGAAAAGAGCAGTAATTGCCGGATCAGCATTGGCATCTTTTTGTGTAGAGAAATTTGGAACGGAACGATTAACGGAAATTACAAAACAAGATTTTCAAGACCGTATATCGAAATTTGTTTCCTTGGCAAATTTTGAAATGAATCAATTGGCATAATCGAATATGGAAAATTTAAATTTTCAAGAACAATTGGAAAACTTGGTTAAATCCGAAGATTTAATCGCAGTTGGAAGAGAAGTAAGCGCCTTAAGGGTTCAATTTGATGATTTCATTCTAGATGCAGAGCGAATACAACAAATTCAACAACTCGAAGCTCAAGAGAGCAGCGAGACGTATGAACCAATAGACTTCAAAAACCAAAAGGAGAGGTTCTACATCGTTTACAAATCATTTCAAGAGTCTAGAAAGAAGCAATTAGAAATTAAATCAGCGCTTGAAAATGAAAATTTAAAGCATAAAAGAGCGTTAATTAATCGATTGAAAGAGGTGATTGAAGGCGAGGAAAATATCGGTTCGGCATTCAATTCTTATAAGGAGATTCATGAGACTTGGAAGAAAATCGGTGAAATCCCAAGAGAAAAACGTGATGAAACACAAAAAGAATATTCACGGTTACTTGAAATTTTCTTCTATAACATTAAGATTTATCGTGAACTAAAAGATCACGATTACAAGCGAAATTTTCAATTGAAGGAAGATGTTATCTTTCGATTGAAACAATTAAGAACCAAGAATTTACCGATTCGTGATCTTGAAACTGCGTTGAGAAGCCTACAAGATGAATGGGAGGAAATCGGTCCAGTAAACAATGAAGATTGGGAGGCCTTGAAAAAAAATTATTGGGATTCTGTAAAAACGCTTTACGAAAAAATAAATGCTCATTATGAAGAACAGCGTAATGTTCTTTTGGATAATCTAAATAAGAAAAAAGCGCTTGTTGAGGGGTTGCAATCGATCTTGTCAGAAGTTGAAAAGTTAGAAAAATCAAAAGATTGGGAGTCTAAAACGAATGATATAATTTCTATTCAAGAGCAATGGAAACAAATTGGCTTTGGACCGAAGAGAGAAAATGATGCGATTTGGAAAGAGTTTCGTTCACTTTGCGATTCATTTTTTGAAGCCAAAAAGAATTTCAATAAATCGCTTGACAATTCATTCAAGGAGCTTGCGGATAAAAAGCGCGCTTTAATAAGCGAGGTTCAAGAAATCAATTCTTCAGATGACTGGAAAAAAACAGCAGACCGAATTGTATCCCTTCAAAAAAAATGGAAAGAAATAGGCTCTGCCGGACCTCGCTATGAAAATAAATTGTGGGCAGAATTTCGCGCTGCATGTGACGTTTTTTATAATGCACGAGACAAACATTTCGAGCTACAAGAGTCCGAACTTACTGTAAATTTAGATGCGAAGTCGGCATTGATTTCAGAAATTGAACAATATATTGTTTCAGATGATAAGAATACAGCTCTGAATGATTTAAAGAATTTCAATGAACGTTTTTCTGCAATTGGCCATGTTCCATCCAAAAATAAAAACGAAATCTTTTCGAGCTTTAAAAAAGCAATGGATAATAAGTATGCTTCGCTGAAATTAGAAGCCAAAGAGAAAGACATGATTCTTTACAAGGCGAAAATGGAAACGATGCTAGCTAGCCCAGATCGAAGTAAACTCCTGAATCAAGAACGATTCGAATTGAAAAAGCAAATTGATTTAATTAACAAGGAAATTATTCAAATGGAAACCAATTTGAGTTTTTTCGCTCGATCCAAGGGAGCTGATCAATTGAGAAAAGAGGTGGAAAAGAAAATCGAGTACGCCAAGGAAAAAATTACCGCTTTGAAACGAAAATTAAGCTCGCTCCCAAATGAATAGTTTTATAAACATACTGCTTTTGGTTGTTAGTATCCCAACGCTTTTTTTTAGTGTTTTTGTGCGTTTTGACTTACCACTCGAAATGTTCAAAACTACTGCGAGTCAGCTTCCTTTTCGATTCGAGATTTTTCTTGGTTTTGGACTCATGTTATTGGTTATTTCAGTCCGAAGAACCATACGTCGATGGATTGGAATTCGAATGGTAAATCAAATACAAAAGTTTAAGTGGTCTGGAAAAATTAGCAGCTCCAGAAGACAACGCGTTGTGGTATACACCATTATTGAATGTACCATAATGTTGCTCATAGGCTTGTCCTTTGTTATTTTAACTCAAGAAGCTTGGTTTCCTGCTTCTGTGATGTTATTTTTCGGGGTGGAAGGGTTGATTTATCTTTCTATAAATGCTAAAAATAAATTTCGAGTTGGCTTATCTTCAAAAGCAATTCTTGCTGTAGATCGTGAAGTCATTTTGTTATACATGGAAGGGTTGAGGCAAGTAAGTGTTAGTCAGCAAACCATCTATTTTGACTACATTCAAGATCTGCAGTTGAGTTTTCCGACAGATTGTATAGAAGCTAATGAGCAAAACTCATTTTTTGAAAATCTTAAGGCTTCTGTCAATCTTGATAAAGTGCTTTTTAGGGTAAAAGAGTAATGGAGACAGCACAAATTCTGATAGTAGAAGATGATCGTGTATTTGCTGATTTGATTCAATTCCAACTAAGTACGATTGGATTTAGACTGGAAGATATTATAAGTGTGCCCTCTATAAAAGAAGCAGAAGAAGTAAAGCTAGAGTTCGAAGCCGATGTCATCTTGCTGGATTTAAATGTGCTTGATTCGCATGGTGTAAAAACCTACGACTCAATCAACCAGTTGTTTCCTGATGCTTCAGTTATTGTTCTTTCAGGGTTGGATGATCAATCAATTGCACTTGAAATTGTATCAAAAGGAGGACAAGATTATTTATTGAAGAGCAGTGTAAATCCACAAATTCTCGAAAAATCCATTAAATATGGTCTTCTGCGTCGTTCTGTTCGCAGTCAATTGGCTCGATCAGAGAAACAATACAAGGATCTTTTCAATAAATCTCCAATGCCAATGCTTCAGCTCTCAGGGGAAGAACTATTAATTACAATGGTCAATGATGCTGCCTCTAAACTGTATAGTGTCCCGTCGGATGAACTTATCGGAAAGTCTATTTACACTTTCAACAAAAATAAAGAAAATCGATTCAATAACGAATCCAGTCGAAGGTTTTCTCAAATCAAGAAAGATGGCGAAGTAATTACAGTTGATATCATTTTGAACCAATTGAATAGTGAAACTAAAGATTTTATCGCTTTAGTAAACAACAAAACAGAGGAGTTGCTTTTTGAGAAAAATAAATTTGATATAATTAATCAAGCTGAGGAAGGGGAGAAAAAGAAAATTGCACGGGAATTACATGATGGGCTTGGTCAACAATTGGTACTTTTAAATTTGCTTTTTCAGAATCTGCATCCACCGGATGAACAGAAATCACAATACAAGGATATAAGTGGTTTGATTCAAAATACAATTCGAGAAGTAAAAGAGATCGCATATAATTTGCTTCCACCAGAATTGGAAAAAGGTTTTCTCAATGCTGTTGATCGCTTTGCAAATCGGATTAACACCCTTGGTGAACTTATTTTTGAATTAGAAATTAGCCCAGAGTTAAGCGAGTCTGATTTGGGTGAAGTCGACCGTTTTAATT
>JBIIVA010000011.1:0-30982 GCA_044339705.1 Crocinitomicaceae bacterium | reverse complement strand
TGTTTCAATCGTTCCGAATCCAGCGACAGATTATATTCAAATTTCCATGACTGGAATCGAATCGGCTTCATTAAAAATGCTAGATGTTTTTGGAAGTACTGTTTTAAAAGAAAACATTGGACCGTCTAAAAAATTAAATGTTTCAGATTTTAACAGTGGGATTTATTTCTTCGTCTTTGAAGTCCCAGGGAGAAAAGCATTTACAAGAAAAGTTATCATTCGCCATTAAACATTGTTGGTCGCTAAGTTTTTACTTTTAATAAAGGTATTAATTCTTTGACCTTTCGATGATTGATGTGGTAGAATATCCATCCACTAGGTTTATCGTTGCCACAGAGCCCTCGTTTTGACGAACAATATCAGATCCTACAATGTATTTTTTTGATTTTGGGTTTGTTTCATTAGCATCATAATCTCCTCCTTTCACCAGAACATCCGGTTTCAATATTTTTATCAATTCAAATGGTGTCTCGCTATCAAATAATACTACCAAATCTACGAATCCAAGCGCAGCAATAACCAGCATTCTCGCTAATTCATCATTAATCGGTCTATTAGGGGCCTTGTTCAATGATCTTACAGATAAATCACTATTAATACCAACAATCAATCGATTTCCAAGAGCGGCGGCTTCTGCTAAATACGTAATATGGCCTAAATGCACTATATCAAAACAACCATTTGTAAAAACAACTTTTTCTTTTTTTAGATGATACATCGCAACAAGTCGCTCGGCATCAACAGCAGAAACAATTTTAGATTTTATAAAATCAAACCGATTAGACACTAATCAAGAAAATTGGTTTTTTCATTCGGAAAAACAAGAGCCGGTTTAAACGTTTTAGCTTCCTCAAAATCCATGAATCCATAACCAATTATGATGATAATGTCATCCACTGCAACTCGCCGTGCTGCCGGTCCATTTAAGCAAATCATCCCTGATTTTCTTTCGCCTTTTATAACATATGTTTCAAAGCGCTCTCCGTTATTTATATTAACAATTTGAACCCGTTCACCCTCTAACAAATTAGCTGCCTCCATTAAATCCTGGTCGATTGTTATGCTGCCAATATAATTCAAGTCGGCCTGAGTAACGCGAACGCGGTGAATTTTAGATTTTAATACTTGAATCAACATAAAATTGATGAAATGAGTGACAAAAGTAAATTAAATAAACGGATTATAACAACAAATTGTCTATAAGGCGAACATTACCACAGTAGGCTGCAATACAACAAACGGTCGGGTTAGACCAATCATTAGCTACCAAAAGGTCTTCTGCGTGTACGATTTCAAGATACTCCAGTTTTAAATTTCCATTGTGGAAGAAATCCATCGCTAGCTCTATTAACTGTACAGGAGAATGTTTCGATTTGTTTTCTCGGATAAAACTCAAGGTTTTCCAAATAATCAGCGCGTCACTTTTTTCTTTGTCATTTAAACGCATATTTCGGCTACTCATTGCCAAACCACTCTTTTCACGAAGTGTTTCACAAGCGACTATCTCAATTGGAAAATTATATGCTTTGTTTAAATATCGAACGATGGCCAATTGTTGAAAATCCTTTTGTCCGAAGTACGCCCTGTTTGGTTCTACTATTTTAAAAAGATTATGAACAACATGAACAACACCTTGAAAATGACCTGGGCGAAATTTACCTTCCAAGACCTGATCCAATTGCCCTAAATCGATGGGTTTAAAATCATCCTCTTTCGGATAAATTTCAGTGATTTCCGGGCTAAACACAAGGCAGCTACCGCTGAATTGTTTTAATAGATTTATGTCTTGATCCAAGGTTCTTGGATAATGCAATAAATCATCTTGGCTGTTAAACTGAGTTGGGTTTACAAAAATACTCACCACAACAAAATCATTTTCTATTGTGGCCCGTTTAACAAGATTGAGGTGTCCTTCGTGCAATGCTCCCATCGTAGGAACAAATCCAACGGATTTTGAAGACTTTTTAACTTCATTTAATTTGTTATGTAAATCAAAAACTGTTTTTACAAGCATTTTCAAGGACTTATGCGCAGCAAAGCTATAGCTTTTTATGAAAGTTCGTGAAAAATTAGTAACTTTGCTAACTATCAAAATTGAATGGAAAAGAAAAAAGTTCTATTTATTTCCCAGGAAATATTCCCGTTTTTACCAAAATCAGACATTTCTTCGACAGCGAGACGGTTGCCTCAAGTTGTTCAAGAGGCAGGAAAGGAAATTCGTGTTTTTACACCAAGGTTTGGCGCCATAAATGAACGCAGGCATCAACTTCATGAAGTAATACGGCTTTCTGGCTTGAATATATGTATTGACGACCACGATCATCCTTTGATTATCAAAGTTGCCTCTGTTTCATCGGCAAGAATGCAAGTTTATTTCATCGACAACGATGAATATTTTAAAAGAAAAACAACGCTCCAAGATGAAGGTGGAAAATATCATTTGGATAATGATGAACGCGCCATGTTCTTTTGTCGAGGGGTATTAGAAACTGTTAAAAAGTTGGGGTGGCAGCCTGATGTTATACACTGCCATGGTTGGTTTACAGGAATTATGTCGCTTTATATCAAGCACATTTACAATAAAGACCCTCATTTTAAAGACACAAAAGTTGTTTATTCTTTATACAATGATGCTTTTGATGTTCCTTGGGATAAGCGTTTTGCCGAAAAATTAAAGTTTGATGGTTTTCCGGAAGAAGTTGCTGAAAAATTTAGAGATACGACTTTTTTGAATGTTACAAAATCTTTGATTGATTATTGCGATGGTCTTTCCGTGGCTGTAGACAATCTGAATCCTAATCTAAGAGCAATGTTCGATGCCGCTTCTCATTGTCATAAATTAGACTACGTGCAAGAGGAAAATCAAGCAAAGGAGTTCTCTGTTTTCTTTGACAAAGTTGTGGAGGAAAGTATTTTGGCTTAATTCACATGAAAATAGTTTTTCGTTTTCCATTAATTCTTTTCGCTTCATTCATCATGTTGGGTGCATGTAAAAAAAAGGATTTTCTAAATGGGAAAGACGCTATGAATCCCGACGAAATTCTGAATGGAATCACAACGGATACGTTTGACATAATAACCTATACCATAGCAGAAGATTCAACAATAACAAGCAATCCAGCGAATGTAGTTCTAGGTAGTTATAACGATCCAAAATTCGGACTACTAACCGCTTCCTTTTACACGCAGGTTCGTTTATCTGGATTGAGCCCAAACATTGGAGATCCTAATACAATTGCCATTGATTCATTTATTTTAGCGATGGCTTATGTTGGTTATTATGGAGACCTAAGCCAACAAACATTTGAGGTTTATGAATTAAATGAACGTTTATCTATCGATTCAACTTACTATTCCTTTACCAACAAATCTACGAAAAGTCAAAATCTTGTTTCATTAGGCGAAGGAACTATCACCCCCAATCCCACAGTTAATTCAGTTGTTGGGACAGATACTGTTAATCCACAATTGCGGATACCTCTCGACACAAATTTGGCTCGAAACTTAATTAATGAGGCGGGAAATGGTAATGGCACATTCGCTTCCAATGAAGCCTTTCAAGACTATTTCAAGGGAATTCATGTCAAAACAAATAACCTGGCCCAATCTTCTGGTTCTGGCACGATCGTTTATCTTGATTTGAACAGCTCTGCGTCCAAAATAACGATTTACTTTCGCCAAGACGGAATTAAAAAAACTTTAGACTTTTTAATTAATAAATCCTGTGCGGATTTTACCCATGTGTATATTCAAAATTCAGGTAACCCTATTCAAAATGTGCTCCAAGATAGCGCGAAGGGAAATATTGAATTTTATGCTCAAGCATTTAAGTATCGTGCAGTTGTAAAAATTCCAGGATTGGATAAGTTATCAGAAAAAACTGTAATACATCGTGCTGATTTGACACTTCCAATTCAGTACCAAAACGGATATAAATTTCGCCCAGGGTTTAGTGTTTCTGCTGCAACCAAACTGAAAGCAGGTGATAATAACTACACCAATTTAGGGATACTCGGTGAATTGGATAATGTTAAAAAGCATTTTAAGTTAAATTTGAAAAATTACATTCAAGCGATTGCTAATAAGAATATTGAAAATAATGGGATTGTAATCTCTCCAAGATTCTTTATTAATTCTGCCGAACGAATTGTATTCAATGGTAAAAATACGACCAATAAAAACCAACCAAAATTAATTTTAACCTATACAACATATTAGCTTATGTGCGGAATCGTTGCCTATATCGGAAAAAAACAAGCTTTTCCTATCGTACTTAAGGGCTTAAAAAGGCTTGAGTACCGAGGATATGATAGTGCTGGTGTTGCCCTGTTAAACGATGGGGAATTAAACATTTACAAGCGCTCTGGTAAAGTTTCTAATTTGGAGGAATTTGCACTTCAAAACAATATTGAAGGTCATTCAGGAATCGGGCATACACGTTGGGCAACACACGGTGCGCCGAACGATGTAAATGCACATCCACACTTTTCAAACGATGGGTCGTTGGCCATTATTCATAATGGAATTATTGAAAATTATGATGTTCTTAAAAAGGATTTAAGCGCAAAAGGTTATGTATTCAAGAGTGAAACAGACACCGAAGTTTTAGTTCACTTAATTGATGATATTCGCAAAAACGAGCATGTTTGGTTTGGTGAAGCTATTCGAAGAGCCTTGCATCATGTTATTGGTGCTTATGCCATCGTCGTTATCTCAAAAGATGAGCCGAATAAGTTAGTAGCAGCTCGCAAAAGCAGTCCGCTTGTTGTTGGAATTGGCAGTGAAGGAGACTTTTATCTTGCCTCGGACGCCACACCAATAGTGGAATACACAAAAAATGTAGTTTATTTAGAGGAAGAAGAAATTGCAGTTATAGACTTAGCAGAAGGCTTACGAATCTATAATATAGGAGATCAAGAAAAAACACCCTATGTTCAGCGATTAGAATTGGAATTGGAAGCGTTAGAGAAGGGGGGGTATGAGCATTTTATGATTAAAGAAATTCATGAGCAACCTAGATCCATTCAAGATTGTTTTAGAGGACGATTGAATGCAACGGAGGGGTGGGTTTCTCTTGGCGGGATTCGCGACTACGAACAAAAAATGATCAACGCCAACCGATTGATTATTGTTGCGTGTGGCACATCATGGCATGCTGGGTTAGTTGGAGAATATTTAATTGAAGATCTGGCTCGAATCAATGTCGAAGTTGAATATGCAAGTGAATTCCGATACCGAAATCCAATTATTACAGAAAATGACATTGTAATCGCAATATCACAATCAGGTGAAACGGCAGATACTTTAGCGGCTCTTGAATTAGCAAAATCAAAAGGAGCTACAATACTAGGCATTTGCAATGTTGTAGGTTCCTCTATTTCACGCATTACTGATGCAGGTTCATATACACACGCCGGACCTGAAATTGGTGTTGCTTCCACCAAAGCGTTTACAGCTCAAGTAACTATTCTTATGCTCATGGCCTTGTCTTTAGGGCATAAAAAGGGAACCATCAGTGATTCTAAGTTTCACACTCTTTTAGCAGAACTCGAAGCGATTCCAGATAAAGTAAAAGTGGTTTTAGAGTCCAATAATGCTATTGAAAAAATTGCTGAAGAATATAAAGATGCTTCAAATGCGCTTTATCTCGGTAGAGGAAGTTCATTTCCCGTTGCCTTGGAAGGCGCTCTAAAATTAAAAGAAATTTCATACATTCATGCTGAAGGTTATCCAGCGGCTGAAATGAAACATGGTCCTATTGCACTTATCGATGAAAACATGCCTGTTTTTGTTATCGCTACACAAGGAAATTCATACGAAAAAGTGGTTTCAAATATCCAGGAGGTTAAAGCTCGTAAGGGTAAAATAGTAGCAATTGTTACAGAAGGTGATAAACACGTTAAAGACATAGCGGATCACGTAATTGAAATTCCTGAGACAGATGAATTTTTGGTGCCACTTTTAGCAACCATTCCTTTTCAACTTTTATCCTATCACATTGCGGTAATGCGAGGCTGCAATGTTGATCAACCTAGAAATTTAGCGAAGTCTGTTACAGTAGAGTAAGATGTTAAAACACTCATGATATATTGGTAATTCGTTTATTACAAGCGTAATAAATCAATGCGCCTCCAGCCAATTCTTAGCCAACTTCAATTCGACCTCCATCGGAACAGCTAATTGAACGGCATTTTCCATAGCTTCTTTTACAAGAACTTGCATCAGCATTTCTTCGGAAACATGCACATCAAAAACCAATTCATCATGGACTTGTAAAATCATTTTTGATTTTACGTTTTCTTTTTTCATCGCCTTGTGAACCGCAACCATTGCCATTTTTATTATGTCGGCTGCTGAGCCTTGAATAGGTGCGTTTATCGCATTTCGCTCTGCATAACCGCGAACAACAGCATTGGCAGAATTAATATCAGGAAGATACCTTCTTCGCTTCATAATAGTTTCTACATAACCCATTTCACGCGCTTGACCTATGGTTTTTTCCATGTAAGATTTGATTGTCGGATATTGTTCGAAATAACTATCTATGATTGATTTGGCTTCCGTTCGCGAAATATTCAAGTTTTGTGCTAAACCAAATGCTGATTGCCCGTAAATAATTCCAAAATTTACAGCCTTTGCCGCTCCACGTTGTTCTCGTGTGACTTGATCGATAGTCGTGTTGAAAACTTTCGCGGCTGTTGCTGAGTGAATATCATGTCCTTCTCGAAAAGCATTTATCATGTTCTTATCGCCACTCAAAGCCGCAATAATGCGCAACTCGATTTGAGAGTAATCAACCGCCATTAATTTGTATTCACCGCTTCTTGAAACAAATGCTTTTCGAACTTCACGTCCTTTTTCAGACTTTATCGGAATGTTCTGAAGATTCGGGTTGTTGGAACTCAATCTACCGGTTGCGGTAACGGTTTGCATAAAGTTTGTATGAATACGCCCATCTGTTTTATCGCACATTGTTGGTAAAGAGTCTACATAGGTGCTCTTTAGTTTGCGTAATTGTCGGTATTCCAATATCAAGGGAATGATTGGATGATCGTGCTCGTGTTTTTGTAAAATGTCCTCAGAAGTGGCGTATTGTCCTGTTTTGGTCTTTTTAGCCTTATTCGAGATTTTTAAAACCTCAAATAAAATATCGCCAAGTTGCTTGGGAGAATCGATATTAAAGTCCATTCCGGCTTTTTCCTTAATGTCCTTTTCCAGGTTAACCAACGTTTTGTCCAACTCTTTGGAATAGTCAGCAAGCGCTTTGACATCAATGGCAATTCCTTCGTTTTCCATGTCTTTCAAAACTTCCACTAGAGGCATTTCCATTTTATAAAACAAGTCAAAAAGATGCGGCTTATTTATTTCGTCGTCAAATAATTGTTTCAACTGAAAAGTGATGTCTGCATCTTCACAGGCATAATCGGAAATTTCTTCGGGTTTCAAATCACCCATATTACCCTGGCCTTTTCCTTTTTTACCGATGAGGGTTTCTATTGAAATCGGTTGATATCCAAGATAATACGTTGAAAGAAAATCCATACTTTGTTTTGCCTCCGGATTAATCAGGTAATGCGCTATCATCGTGTCGAAAGTCGGGGAGGCAACATGAACATCATAGCGTTGTAGAACTTTCAAGTCGTATTTGATATTATGTGCGATTTTCTCAATGGAAGGGTCTTCGAAAAACGGCAGAAACTCATGAACGATTTTTTTAGCTGCTTCGAATTCTTTCGGAACTGCAACATAGAACGCCTCTCTTGCTTTATATGAAAAGGAGAAACCAACCAGCTCTGCATACATCGCATCAATGTCTGTGGTTTCTGTATCAAAACACACTTGTGATTGTTTTAACAATATCTCGAGCAATTCTTTTCGCTCTTCAGGAGTCGTTATCAAATGATAACTTGGTCTTTCAGTAACAATTGTTTTGTAAGAAATAGTTTCAATGGGCTCTTGTGGTTCGACCATGCTTTGCATTCCGAATAGATCCAACTGCCCGTTTGACGATGAAGAACTTGGCGCGGATGAAACGACTATTTCCTCACCAATTACTCTTTTTGCTAAATTTCTGAATTCTAACTCAGTAAAAATGTCTTTTACTTTTTCCACGTCGACATCACACATAACCAATTTTTCTTCGTCAAACTCAACCTCCAAATTAGTAATGATGGTTGCCAACATTTTAGAGGTCAAACCCTGTTCCTTAAAGTTGATTACATTTTCTTGTTGCTTACCTTTTAATTCGTGGGCGTGATCGAACAAATTTTCCATCGAGCCGTATTTGGCAATGAGTGCCTTGGCTGTTTTTTCACCTATACCGGGAATACCAGGAATATTATCTGAGGCATCGCCCCACAAACCCAGAATATCAATGACTTGTTCAGGACGTTCGACTTCAAATTTTTCACAAACCTCCTTTAACCCTAAAATTTCTGGGGGATTTCCTCCCCGTCCCGGTTTGAAAATGAATGATTTATCGGAAACTAACTGCCCGTAGTCTTTATCTGGAGTCATCATGTAGGTTATATAACCTCTATTTTCAGCAATTTTAGCCAAGGTTCCGATAACATCATCCGCTTCATAACCAGGCACTTCCAGAATTGGGATATTGAACGCTTCCACAATTTGTTTAATCGGGTGAATCATCGAACGAATGTCCTCTGGCATTTCTTCGCGGTGTGCCTTGTAGGCTTCAAAACCATCTATTCGATGCGTTGAACCACCCGGAGGATCGAAAACCACAGCTAAATGCGAGGGTTTTTCGTTTTTAATTACATCAATCAACACATTGGTGAAACCAAAAGCTGCAGAAGTATTTTGTCCTTTCGAATTAATTCGTGGATTTTTAGCAAAAGCGAAATAAGCACGATAAATCAACGCATAAGCATCGAGTAAAAAGAGTTTTTTGGGAGCGTCAGCAGAAAGCATAAATTAATTACGTTTAAAAGGATTCAAATCTTTTGGTGAAACACTGCGTGAGAATTCCATCGGAATTTTTTTAGTGATGAAAAAAACACCACCTCGAACATCACCTTTCAGGTTGATTTTAACGGAATCTTTTAGACTAAATGACATCAGCTTCATCATAATACCTTTTTCCAAATCGATGTGCATGGGAACAGCCAGATAAGTTTCTTTTCTTCCTTTCATTTTAATCTTTTCATCTAAATGCAACACCCCTATTTTCCCGCCTGAAGTGCTGATTTCCAATGAAGAAGGCTTAACCTTCAACGCATACCAATTAGGATTGTAGATACTAGCCTTAATTGTAAATGAAACCTTTTGGGCATCCATTTTTCCCATTTCAAATCCCTCGTATTTTCTGAATGCAGGTTGCTGAAATCCACAAGAAGCAAGAAGAACAACCATTAAAATTAAGGTGATAATTGACTTTTTATTTTGCATTTAACTCGGTAAAAAAGTGATAGAAATAAGGAATGGTCTCGATTCCTTTGTAAAAGTTGAATAGCCCATAATGTTCATTTGGTGAGTGGATTGCGTCGCTATTTAAGCCGAATCCCATTAAAATCGTTTTTAATCCCAATTCTTTTTCAAACATGGCAACAATTGGAATGCTTCCTCCGCTACGAACAGGGATCGGTTTTTTACCAAAGGCTTTTTCATAAGCTAAGCTTGCTGCTTTGTAACCAATAGAATCGATTGGCGTAACCGCCGCCTCTCCGCCATGATGAGGCTTTACAACCACTCTTACAGCAGAGGGCGAGATAGCCTCAAAATGTGTTTTAAACAATTGTGTGATTTCCTCCGGATCTTGATCGGGAACCAAACGCATGGAAATCTTGGCAAAGGCTTTGGATGGAATAACTGTTTTAGCGCCTTCACCGGTGTATCCTCCCCAAATTCCATTTACGTCCAACGTTGGTCTGATTGAACCACGCTCTGGGGTAGAATAACCTGATTCTCCCATTACGTCATTCAAATCGAGAGCCTTGCAATATTCTTCATGTGAAAAAGGTGCTTTTGCCATTTCTTCGCGCTCCTCTCTAGATAATTCAACAACTTTATCATAGAATCCAGAAATCGTGATTTTTCCATTATCATCATGCAAGGAGGCAATCATTTTTGTAAGAACGTTAATTGGGTTTGCCACACAACCACCATACAATCCTGAGTGTAAATCACGATTCGGCCCAGTTACCTCAACTTCGACATAACTTAATCCTCTCAATCCAGTTGTAACGGAAGGCGTATCGTTAGCGAGCATTCCTGTGTCTGAAACGAGAATGATATCAGCCTTCAATTTTTCCTTGTTGTTTTTCACAAATATCCCCAAGTTTTCACTACCAACCTCTTCTTCTCCTTCAATCATGAATTTAACGTTGCAAGGGAGTTCGTTCGCTATCAGCATAGCCTCAACGGCTTTCACGTGCATAAACATTTGTCCTTTATCATCACAGGCTCCTCTTGCAAATATGGCTCCCTCCGGATGAATTTCAGTTTTCTTTATTATCGGTTCAAATGGTGGTGACGCCCACAACTCAATTGGATCGACAGGTTGAACATCGTAATGACCATAAACGAGCACTGTTGGCAAACTTGGATTAATTGTTTTCTCCCCATAAACGATGGGGTAACCGTCCGTTTGACAAATTTCAACTTTTTCAAGTCCAATTCGTGTAAAATTGTCTGCTAATTTTACGGCACAATCAATTACATCTTTTTTATATTTCGGATCGGCAGAAATAGAAGGTGTTTTCAATAATTCGACAAGTTCTTCTAAAAACCGATCTTTGTTTTTTTTACAAAATCCTTGAGTTTTATCCATGTGTTTAAATAGACTTCAAAATTGCAAAAATCAATTGATTTTTCCGTTAAAAAGGAACATAATTGATGTGCAACTTTTTCCTCTCATTAATAGTCCTTAATTTTACAATATTAAATTCTCGTGTTTTGAAAAGTCTTTTTTATACAACCACCTTGTTTTTAATATTCTTTGGAGGTGTTCATGGTCAAATTACAATGAATCCTCCTCTTACACCTGCTCAATATGTTCAGAATATTGTTGGGCCGGGTATTGCTGTTTCGAATGTAACATTTACCGGGAACACGAGTCAAATAGGCGCTTTCAGTGGAACATCAAACATTGGTTATTCTAGTGGTGTTGTTCTTTCTTCTGGCTCAGTGAGCGAATTAGTTGGGCCCGCCAGTAGCTCAACTGCAGGTACAGCAAACGTAAGCGGATTATCCGACCCAGATTTGTTAAACATTGCAAGTACAACAGCTCAATCTTTAGGAATTGGTACAATTACCTCAACAAGTGACTTAGTTGCTTTGGAATTTGACTTTGTGGCTGAATCAAACGTTGTTAGTTTTAATTTTGTTTTTGGGTCAGATGAATATTTGACTTATGTGAACACATCCTTTAATGACATTTTTGGGTTCTTTGTTTCTGGACCAGGCATTTCAGGGCCTTATGCGGCGCCCGCAGGTTTCCCTAATGGGGCGGCTAATTTAGCGGTGGTACCTGGTACAAATACCCCTATTACAATTTCAACGATTCATCCAAATTTAAATTCTCAGTATTTTATAAATAATCAAGGCGGAACAACACATACACTGAATGGTATTACAACCCAAATTCCTGTTACATTCAACGTAATTTGCGGTGAAACCTATCATTTTAAGTTTGCGGTTGCAGACTGCCAAGATAATTTTTTAAGCACTGCTGTTTTTCTACAAGACGATTCTTTTACCTCTCCCCCTGTTGACTTAACACTTCAAACAGCAAATGGTACCGATACAATTCCAGAAGCTTGTATAGGTGCGGAAGTTCTTTTTATTCGTAGTGATTGTCAATCATCAGATAGCTTGGCTGTGAATTTTTCTGTTTCTGGAACAGCAATTGATAGTGTGGATTATGACTTGGCAGACAGTCCCATTATAATGGTTCCTGGGCAAGATACTGCAGCAATCAGCATTACTCCAATTGTAGACAATATTCCGGAAGGAACAGAATCAATTACTGTTTCCATTTCTTTTCTGAACTCCGCTGGTGATACTGTTGTTGTTTCTGGAACAGTTTATCTTACGGACATTCAGCCTGTTGTAATTAATGAGTCTGATTTGCAACTCCAGTGTTATAATGATTCTATTGAAATAACCGCAATCGCTTCTGGAGGATCTGGAGCATTCACATACAATTGGGCAGCGAGCAATTCTGATTCCATTACAGATTATGTTTCCGTTTTGGAAAATGGCACGTTTAATTATGTTATCAGTGTTACAGATGAATGTTTAGGAACATTTTCAGATACAGCAACTGTTATCATGAACCAAACCATTGCAATTGACACCATGTATTCTTTCCCATCAACATGTGTTCCAACAGGAGCGGTTTCTGGGGTTGCTTTAGGCACAATTGGGGTTGCCAATTACAATTGGACTGGCCCTGGTCCTAATAACTCGAATTTTATTAATGCCTCCGTTTGGGAAGATTTGTCACCTGGTTGGTATTATTTTACGGTTACAGACAATGTTTGTTCAGTAAACGATAGCGTATATGTCGATATACAGAATCCACCAATTGCTCAATTTTCAGTTAATCCTTTAAGTGGTTGTGATCCTCTGTTGGTCACAATAACGAACGAAAGTCAAAATTCAGACACCTATATTTGGAGCTTTGGCGATGGTGAAAACGCAACTATTACCGACATAGCGCCTTTTGATCATATATATTCTGATCCTACCTCTTCTCCTCAAAGTTATTTGATTCAATTAATTGTGAGTCAAGGACAAAACTGTTCTGACACTACCACAAATCTTGTTACTTCAAACATCTGTGGGTGTACAGACCCCGAGGCCACAAATTACAATTCTATCGCAACCGTAGATGATGGTTCGTGCATATTACCAAATCCTGATATTCAAGCGCCTAACATTTTTACACCGAATGATGATGGCGCAAATGATGTTTTCTTTTTAACTTCTAACAATTTAAAAACGTTGCGCTTAGTGATAATAAATCGCTGGGGAAATGAAATTTTTGATAAAAGCACAGAAGACGTAATTTTAAATAACCCCACATGGAATGGAGACAAGGCAGAAGAAGGGGTATATTTTTACAGATACGAAGCAACAGGGTTTACGGGCAATGAATTAACTGGTCATGGGTTTATTCATTTGGTAAGAACTGAAAACTAATTTTGTTTTAAAGAACTGGATAATAACAAAAAATTATACGAGAACTTTTTTAAACCTCAGTACAGTAAAAGCCTAAATAGGAGAAACTAGTTCGAACGTTAGGCTTTATTATTATACCATTAATAAATATAATCTCTTTTCAAAAATCGTAACATCCAGATGAGAAGAAGGTGAAGTTGCAACTTCTTGGGACTTTATTTAAACTAAAATGCAGAAAATAAAGAGGGTGTATTACTTTATGGAGATTTATTATCTATAGACGTTAAATGTTTTTGTTAAAATGAGGTGAAAAACAGAGGCGAACGAGTAGGGCTCATATTCGTTAACCAAGTCAACCTGTGTAAAAAGGGCATAGCACTACCTCACAAAACTCCCTCGTATCTGTTTCTTTGTTCCTCTCAAATCAGAATAAGTAACATCTAATAGAATTTTTTCTTCTTTTTTCAGAGCTAATACAAAATCAATCATGCTTTTCGTAAGACTTTTGCCTGTAGAAGCAAAAATAGTAGCCCCATTAACTAGTTCGAAATTTTCAATTTTATACTCTGCGTGGACAGAATCACTATCAAATTCTACGTGCAGATTATACGCCGTTGTATCTATTTTTTCTCCTGAAATAGAATTACCCAACCATAAAACAGGCTTCATGGATGTCTTTATTTTAACAGGGAATTTATCTAAAATCACTTTTTCTCTTTCCTGTGTTATTGGATTTATTTCATAGTTGGCAATTATAAATGTTGCAGAAGTTCGTCTAACCGTATCCAATGTATGAATCGACCAAGTTTGGTGATTTTTGGTTGGTTCAATTATAAAAGCTCCATCTAAATTCACAGGAAAACCTTTGTCTGTATAAAACGAATTGGCGTAGTCCCGTAGAAAAAAAGTGTCTTTTGAGCCGTTGAACTTGTAATTGTTGTTTTCCTGGGAAACTAATTTGCTAACTGATACTATAAATAAAAGTGAACCAAATATTTTATTACGCATTAACAAGTAATTTTATCGATTCGACGTTGATGTCTACCTCCTTCAAATGCTGTGCCTAAAAACGTATCTACTATATCTAGTGCTTCTTCTTCTGATATAAAACGGGCCGGTAAAGCTACAATATTAGCATCATTGTGTTGACGAGCAAGTTCTGCAATTTCTTTATTCCAACAAAGTGCACTACGTATTCCTTTGTGTTTGTTTGCCGTCATGTTAATTCCATTTCCAGAGCCGCAAATTAATATTCCCAACATTTCCTTATGTTGCTCTACCATTTCCGCGACGGGATGCGCAAAATCAGGGTAATCAATACTTTCTTCTGAAAAACAACCAAAATCCTGAACTTGATAACCATTGGATTCTAAAAATTGAATTATCTTTCCTTTGAGAATGAAACCTGCATGATCTGCACCGATTGGAATAACTTTTTGTGACATTGTTGTTTGTTTTTGTAAAGGTAATTTGAATTAACAAATGAGTCAAGTTTTAAACAAAGAAGAATTTATGTTTTATTGAAAACACCATTCGATAAGGATTCTTAAAATCATTCTTTCAACTATAAAAGCAACTTAATTGTTAATTAAGGTTCAAAACTTTTAAAAGAAAATTATAGGATTATTAAACTATTTTTCCAAACCAAAACTTTTTTGAACCAATGCTCTTTTTTTGGTTGAATTTTTACAAAAATTTGACACGATTTATAAACCAAAACGATATTAACAATCGCGTTTATTTTTAAACTTGTTTATTTCTTTAATAGGTGTTTAATTATTGTTATGTTGTTCATTTAAAATAAGTTAATTCTTTCTTACATGTTAATAATAAAACTAAAAATGTTAATCATGAAAATTCCTAATATTTGATTAAAAATTTTGTAACATTTCAACACACTTAATAGAAATAGTAAAAATTCTTATAAAAATTTTATTTATTTATTTCTTATTAAAAAATGAGCAAATTTTGAAGAAGTTGTTTTTAATCTTTTTTTATGTTCTTTGCATTCGGAAAAAAGAATTAAAAAATGCAAACTATTTCATCTTTTTGCGTTATTGAGTTAAATTAGCTGAAAACATACCATGACCAGTTCGTTTGAACATTTATTGGACCAAATAGACGCTTTCATTCGGAAGTACTATAAAAATGAGATGATTAAGGGATTTCTCTTGTTTACTCTATTTTTTCTTTTTTCATTTTTATTGACAACGACTCTCGAATTTGTTGGTCGTTTTAGTTCTGGAACCCGCGCCTTTCTCTTTTTTGGTTTCATAGCTGTAAATATTTTATTACTAGTACGTTATATCGTTATTCCGCTTTCTAAACTTGTTTCATTTGGAAAAAGAATTAATCGCTACCAAGCTTCAGAAATTATAGGTGCGTTTTTTCCTGAAATTTCGGATCGACTAAAAAACACGCTTCAACTAAACGATGCATTGGATCAAAATGAAGGAAATTTAGAATTGATAAGAGCTAGTGTCCTTCAGAAATCCGAGCAACTAAATGTGATTCCGTTTAGTTCCGCTATCGATTTCAGAGAAAATAAAAAATACCTACGTTACCTACTTCCCATTTTTGCTGTTTTTGTTTTGTTGGCTGTTTTTGTTCCAAGTTTAATTACCCAAGGAACCGAACGTGTAGTTAATTACAACGAAGAATACGCGCCTTTTCAATTTTATATCAACACAAATAAACTCATTGTTGAAGAAGGACAGGATGCTGAAGTAAGTTTGATTCTGAAAGGAACTTCACTACCTGAAAATGTATACATGATTAGTGAAAACGGTAAGTTTTTAATGGATCGTGTTTCAAAGAACTTTTTTAAAGGTGTCATTCGTAAACCAAAAGAATCTTCATTCTTTTATTTCACTGCAAATGATTACACGAGTGATAAATATCAATTGAATGTAATAGGAAAATCCATCTTAGGAAAGTTGGAAGCTAGATTAGTTTATCCAACTTATTTAGGGAAAACACCAGAAGTCATTCAAAACGCTGGAGATTTAACCGTTCCAGAAGGAACTCAGATTGAATGGAGTGTTTTAACAAAGAATACAAAGAAAGTTGAAGTTAACTGGAATGGAAACAAACAAATTCTAACAGAGTTAGGATTTAAGTTAAATAAGAAAGTTAACAATGAATCTAAATTAAAATTCAAACTTCACAACGCTTTCAAAAATAAAATTGACAGTGCGAGTTACCTTGTTTCAGTTATAAAAGATGCACATCCGACTATCGATGTTGATGAATTAAAAGACAGTGTTGCTGATGGAGTTCGCTATTTTAAAGGGCAGATAGGTGATGACTATGGATTAAAAAGTTTGTATTTCGTTTATAAGATTATCAGTGAAAATGGAAATTCGAGGGATCAAAAATTAATGGTTCGTCCAGTATCAGGAACGCAATTATCCTATGAATTTGCGGTTGATTTTCGACGTGAGAAATTAAAATTGAAAGATCGAATTGAATATTATTTCGTTGTTTCAGATAATGATGGAGTTAATGGTAGTAAGTCTTCACGAAGTCAATCGTATACTTATAAACTTCCGACGTTAGATGAGTTGATTGAAAATAGAAACGAAGATCAAGAGAAAACGAAAGAAGATCTAAAGGATTTATTGGAAAAGACAAATGAATTCCAAAAACAAGTAGAAAAACTGAAGAAAGAAGCATTGAATTCGAAGTCATCCGATTGGAATAAAATGAATCAAGTAAATCAACTTCAAGAAGAACAAAAGAATCTGATAGAGTCTTTGGAGCAGATTAAGAATGAAATGAACCAAAGCACGGAGGAAAAAAATCAATTATCTGAAATGGATAAAGAGCTTTTGGAGAAGCAGGAAATGATTGAAAAGTTGCTGGACCAATTGATGGATGATGAGCTTAAAAAGTTATTAGAAGATTTAGAGAAGTTACTTGAGAAGAATGATAAGGAAAATATCAAAGATAAAATGGAGCAGCTGGATCAGTCAACCGAGGATATGAAAAAGCAGCTAGATCGCAGTTTGGAAATGCTTAAGCGGCTTCAAGTAAATGAAAAGATTGATGATATTGAAAAGCAGTTGAAGGAATTAGCCAAAGAACAAGAAGAATTAAAAAAAGACATTGAAAACAAGAAGTTAAGTGAAGAAAAATCAGTTGAAAAACAAGATGAAATAAACAAGAAGTTTGATCAATTAAAAGATGACTTAAAAAAGCTTAATGAATTGAATAAGGATTTGGATAATCCGATGAACTTAGTTGATACGAAAGAACAAGAAGAGAAAATATCGAATCAATTGAATGAGTCAAAAGAAAGTCTTGAAAACGGAAAAAGTAAAAAAGCTGGCGAATCGCAAAAGAAAGCAAGTGACCAAATGGAACAACTAGCTCAGCACTTGGATCAGCAACAGCAGAAAGCGAATCAAAAACAGCAAGAGGAGGATATGGATGCTTTACGAAAGATTTTAGAGAGTTTGATGACGCTTAGTTTTGATCAAGAGGAGTTAATGAATAAAATGGGTCGTGTAAACACTTCTGACCCCGCATATCGTAAATATGGACGCAGACAACGAAGAATAATTGATGACACTAAAATTGTTAAGGATAGCTTATTGGCTCTGGCAAAAAGACAACCGAAAATAGCGAGTTTTATAGATAAGGAATTGAATGCTATAGAAACCAATCATCAAGCTTCTATTGAAGATATTGATGACCATCGAAAAAAGGATTTAGGGAAACATCAACAGCTGGTAATGACTTCCTACAATAATTTAGCTCTACTATTAAACGAGGCTTTGCAGTCTATGCAGGCACAAATGCAATCACAGTCTCCAGGAAGTGGAAGTTGTAATAATCCTGGTAAAGGCAGGCCAAAACCAGGGTCATCTATGTCTACGGGAGATATGAAAGAAATGTTGAAAAAGCAACTGGAGCAAATGCAGAAAGGGCCTAATCCGGGTGGTCAAAAAGATGGCGATAAGCCGGGAGACAAACCAGGAAGTAAACCGGGAAATAATGGTCAAAACATGTTGGGTTTAGGAAACAAGGAAATTGCGAAGATGGCAGCCGAACAAACAGCGATACGTCAGAAATTAGAGCAATTAAGAAATGAAATGAATAAAGAAGGTCAAGGATTAGGCAATAAACTAAATACTTTAATAAAGGAATTGGAACAGCAAGAAAAGGATTTGATTAACAGACGTATAAATAAGGAGATGATTAATCGTCAGCGCGATATAATGACTCGACTATTAGAGAGTGAAAAAGCGCTTATGGAACGTGGTTTTGAAGAAAAACGTGAATCTAAGTCGGGAAAAGATGAAAATTATGGTAACCAAATTCGTTTTAATGAGTATAACAAACAAAAGTTAAAACAAATTGAATTATTGAAATCTGCAGATCCCGTTTACAAGAAGTATTACAAGGATAAAGCGAATCAATATTTCAACGGGAATTAGAATAAATATTTCTTGTAACTATCTATGAAAGAAGGATTTACAATAATTGAACAACTGAAATTACCATCGGATTTTAATGCGTTGGTAGATGTTGAAAATTTAGTGGACCGAGTTTGTAATGGACTAGGTGTTCACGAAGATGCTTATGGAAACGTTCTTGTCGCTGTGACGGAGGCCGTAAATAATGCTATTCAACATGGTAATGAATTAAAAAAGGAACTTTTTGTTGATGTTGCGGTAGGCGATAAAAGCGAGGAATTTTGTTTCAGTATTAAGGATGAGGGAAAGGGTTTTAATTTTGATGATTTACCTGATCCTACAGCACCGGAGAATTTACTTAAAGAAAGTGGAAGGGGTATTTTTTTAATGAAAAACCTTGCGGATGATGTGGTTTATGATGGTGTTGGAAATAGTGTAAGCATCTATTTTGTTAAATGATAGATTTTGAATTTATAGATGTAGAAATTCCGGGGTTTAACTCGGAATTTTTTGTTTGGACAATTGAGGATCTTATTGTGTCTGAAAAACGTGTTTTAGGTGAAATATCGGTAATCTTCTGTAAAGATGAATATTTATTGGACATCAATAAAACCTATTTGAATCATGATTATTACACGGATATTATAACTTTTGAATACTCTGAAGGGTCTAGGCTATCAGGAGATTTATTCATTTCTTTTGACCGAATAAAAGAAAACGCATTTACATATAATGTTTCTTTTAGTAATGAATTGAGCCGTGTAATTTATCATGGAACACTCCATTTGTGTGGATTTAAGGATAAATCGGAAGAAGATTTATTAGTTATGAGAGAAAAGGAGAATTATTATTTAGAAAAATTTGTTTCACGTGAAACAAATTGAAGTCTGAGTAAAATGAAATAATTTTGTTTCACGTGAAACATTAATCATGTTAGATAGATACGATATAATAGTTGTTGGAGCAGGACACGCAGGTTGTGAAGCGGCAAATGCGGCAGCGAAAATGGGAAGTAAAGTTTTATTACTAACCATGAATATGAACACAATAGCCCAAATGAGTTGTAATCCTGCTATGGGCGGCGTTGCTAAAGGACAAATCGTTAGAGAGATAGATGCTTTGGGCGGCGGTTCTGGAATGGTAAGTGATAAAAGCGCCATTCAGTTCAGGATGCTTAATCTTTCAAAAGGTCCTGCTATGTGGTCTCCACGAACGCAAAATGATCGTATGTTGTTCGCTTCCGAGTGGAGGTTGTTGTTGGAACAAAATCCGAATGTGGATTTTTGGCAAGACATGTGTAACGGTATCATTGTAGAAAATGATCGTGTAATTGGTGTTAAAACAAGCCTTGGGATTAACATTTATGCAGATTCTGTAGTACTTACAAACGGAACCTTTTTAAATGGTTTGATTCATTTAGGGGAAAAGCAATTTGGAGGAGGTAGAGCCGCGGAACGTGCCGCAAAAGGAATAACAGAAGATTTAATAGAGTTGGGATTTGAAGCAGGAAGAATGAAAACAGGTACGCCTCCAAGAGTTGATGGAAGGTCTTTGGATTATTCAAAAATGGAGATCCAACCTGGAGATGAAAATCCTTCTAAGTTTAGTTTTAGTAACACTAAATCATTGTCCATTCAACGACCTTGTTACATAACATATACGAATTCAACGACTCATGATTTATTAAGAACAGGTTTCGATCGCTCACCCATGTTTAATGGAGCAATACAAAGCACAGGCCCACGATATTGTCCAAGTATTGAAGATAAAATTAATCGTTTTACAGAGCGTGACAGACACCAAATATTTGTAGAACCTGAAGGATGGGATACTGTTGAGATATATGTAAACGGATTCAGCACATCGTTGCCAGAGGATGTCCAATTGAAGGCCATGAGAACCATTCCTGGTTTTGAAAACGCTAAAATGTTTCGCCCAGGTTATGCAATCGAATATGACTATTTTCCCCCTACTCAATTGAAACATACCCTCGAAACTAAGAAAATAGAAAACCTGTATTTCGCTGGACAGATTAATGGAACCACGGGTTACGAGGAAGCAGCCTGTCAAGGTTTAATGGCAGGAATCAATGCTCATCTGAAAAGAATTGAAAAAGACCCATTTATTCTTTCCCGAAGTGAGGCTTATATAGGGGTGTTGATTGACGATTTAATAACTAAAGGAACGAAAGAACCATACCGAATGTTTACGAGTAGGGCTGAATACCGTATTTTGTTAAGACAGGATAATGCAGATATTCGTCTAACCCCTCTTGGACATCAGCTCGGTTTAGCAGATGATGAACAGATGGACCATGTAAACAAGAAAATCCAAGGAACAAATGAATTTAAGAAATACCTAAGAACACTCGGAATCACTCCGTCCGAGGTAAATCCACTTTTATTGTCTAAAGACTCCTCTCCAATTAATCAACAAGTCAAAATAACAAGTGTCTTGACTAGACCTCAAATTCAATTAAAGGAAATAGCGGATGTTTTGCCTGAGTTAAATAATAAGTGTTTGGAAATGAAAGAGATACACGAAGATATTCTTTCGCAAACAGAGATTCAATTAAAATACGAGGGCTACATAGATCGAGAAGAAGAAATGGCAGCAAAACTAAGCCGTTTGGAAAATGTAAAAATCCCGGAAGACATTGATTTCAGACAATTGAAGAGTTTGAGCACAGAGGCGGTTGAAAAACTTACCGCTATTTCACCAAGAACAATTGGTCAGGCATCCCGAATTTCAGGTGTTTCACCAAGTGATGTGTCTGTTTTACTTATTTATTTGGGAAGATAGACGAATTAAAGCGATTTGAGAGCGTTTATTTATTGAACACAAGCTAAACTCACTCTGGTTTAAAAAAGCCGCTAAAAAAACACTTAATTTTAAGTGTTTTTTATTGATGCTTACTATATTTTTTTGTGGTTAATAGACTGTTATTATACGTTTGGGCAAAATATATTATTTGGTGCTCACTCCAATTTGTTCACGAGATCAAAAGCCCAAAGAGAAAATTAGTTTTTATCGTTAATTGATCAAAAATATTTAGACTCGAAATTTTGAAAAGAGCGCCGAACAATCTCTTTCCTAATCATTCGTTTATTTAATACTAAGCACTTATCTTCGTGTTGAATGCCCATTCAATTCAAACAGGTATTACTTTTTTTACTCTTTTTGCCTCTTTTTTCATTGGCGCAGGAAGGAAGTTGGCGTGAGGTAAAGCTTGTAGTAGGAAGAGAAAAGGTTCAACTTGATACTTTTAGCATTTATCCAAACTCATTTATTGTAAAAAACAGAGACATTTCTCTTTCTGAAAAAGAATATGATATTGATTTTTTCAAAGGAACATTTCAGTTGAAAAAAGCTATTTGGGACACATTAATATTTACATTTCAAGTATTTCCTTTTCAACTTTCTCAAAGCATTCAAAAGCGAAATGAGGCACTTATTTATAATCAAAATAAAGGAGACAAAGATCTATTTAAAATTGAAAACAAAGTTTCGGTCAATGATCTTTTTGGTGGAAATGAATTGAATAAAAAGGGAAGTATTTCTCGTGGGGTTTCCTTTGGAAATAATCAGGATTTAGGAATAAATTCGTCTCTTAACTTAGAGTTGAACGGTGATCTTACTCCTAACTTGAAAGTATTGGCGTCAGTTTCGGACGCGAATTTGCCCATACAGCCGGATGGCAACACGAATAAATTACAAGAATTCGACCAAGTTTTTATTCAGGTTTATAACGAACGCATGAAGGTTGTTGCTGGCGACTTTTGGATCAGTAAACCAACGGGATATTTCTTGACATACAATAAACGAGGACAAGGATTAACTTCAGAATTTAAATGGCAAACACTTAAGAAAAACGAGTGGAAAACCCAAGTAAGCGGAGCCTTATCCAAGGGAAAATTCAATCGCCAAATCATTCAGGGAATCGAATCGAATCAAGGGCCTTACCGCTTGCGGGGCGCCGAAAACGAGCCATTTATTTTGATTTTAGCGGGAACAGAACGGATTTATATCGATGGAAGGCTTTTAGAGAGAGGTCAGGAATTTGATTATGTGATTGATTACAATTCTTCAGAGCTGACCTTTACCTCTCGCAATCTTATAACGAAAGATACGCGTATTGTGGCTGAATTTCAGTACTCAGATCAAAATTATGCCCGTTCATTGATTCAAAGCTCGACCACATATACAGGTAAAAAAATGAATTTCTGGATGAATGCATACTCAGAGCAAGATGCAAAAAATCAGACTTTACAACAAGAATTGAGCGGCTCCCAAAAGCAATTTTTGACAACCATTGGTGATAGTTTGGATTTGGCGAGTATAAACAGCATCGATTCGGTTGGATATATTGATAACCAAGTGCTCTATAAATTGGTTGATTCTCTTGGGTATGACTCGGTTTTGGTTTTTAGCATTCATCCGGACTCGGCTGTGTTTCGCGCTGCATTTCAGTTTGTCGGTCAAAACAAAGGGAACTATTTGCTGGAAAAATTCAATGCATTTGGAAAAGTGTATCGATGGGTTGCGCCAATTGGTGGTGTTCCTCAAGGAGACCATACGCCAAGTCGTTTAATTATTACGCCAAAAAGATCACAAATGGTAAGTTCTGGCGTTTCTATCCAATTAACAAAGGGAACAAAGTTGGAAACAGAAGTGGCTCTATCAACAAAAGATTTAAACACATTTTCAAAACTAAATAGTTCGGATGATCAAGGTTATGCTAACCGTACAAAACTTAAATATACGCTCCCATTTGGAAAGGACTCAACAATGGGCTGGAAACTTGAAAATGCGGCAGAAATCGAACTTTTATCAGCTCATTTCAATCCGATAGAACAATATAGAAAAGTGGAATTTGATCGGGATTGGAACACACGAAACAAGGGTTTTTTAGGATCGCAACGCGTCGCAAATTTATCTTCTACCTTGAAAAACACACGAAATGGATTTATGGGTTTGGAGGGACAACATTTCTCAATTGGCAAAGACTATTTCGGAAATCGGTTTTCAACAGAAGGAAATTGGAAACAACAAGGCTGGTCTGCAAAATGGGATGGTAGTTTTCTTTCTTCAAACAATAATCAAAATAATAGTAGCCCCAATTTGAACTTCTCCGACAACTCTTTTTTGAGACATCGTGCGGATATATCTAAAAGTATTAAGTCGTTGAAAATCGGATATATTGATGATCACGAGCGAAATGTATTTCGAAGTTCAACGAATGTTTTAACCCCCTTGACTTATCAGTTTTTCGATTATCAGTTTTATCTTTCAAGTGGTGATTCCTCAAAAACATTTTTTAAGCTTTTTTACCGCGAGCGATATGACCAAAGGGCAGACAGTAGTCGCTTGAAACCTACCGCAAAAGCCATAACCGCAGGAGGAGAAATAAAACTTTCTGAACTGAAAAACCAGCGTCTGAACATCATCGCTGCTTATCGCTCATTGCAAGTTTCTGACACGATTCTGCTTGTTCAAACACCCGAAAACTCAATGGTTGGTAGAATTGACTATGAGGCGAGGTGGTGGAAAAATGCAATGACTTGGAATACGTTTTATGAGGTTGGCTCAGGGTTAGAGCAGAGGCGAGAGTTTCAATACCTTAAGGTTAATGATGGACAAGGAATTTACGCGTGGGTTGATTATAATGGAGATGGCATTAAGGACCTAAACGAATTTGAAATAGCACAATTCATTGACCAAGCAAGCTACATTCGGGTGTTTATACCAAGCAATTCCTACATAAAAACATACTCTAATGAGTTCAATCAAAGTGTGTTTTGGCGACCAGAGCGGATTTGGAATAAAAAATCGGGGTTTTTAAGTTTTCTTTCCCGTTTTTCCAATCAAGCAAGAGTTCGCATCAATCGTAAAATTAATGCGTTTGATATAAATGAAGCCTTCAATCCTTTTGCCACAACAATTAGCGAACAAAATTTAGTGAGCACTAATTCAACATTGAAAAACTCGCTTTTTTTCAATCGAACGTCAAGCATTGTTAACGCCGAATATAGCATTCAGGACGTTAGAAGCAAAACACTTCTTGCCAGCGGATTCGACTCGAAAAGAAATGCCTCACAAGACCTTTCGTTGCGTTGGAATATTCGCCCGACTTTTTCGATTGAAGTAAAAAGTCAACTAGGAACAAAAAAATCATTTGCGGATTACACCATTGGAAGAAACTATGAATACACCTATAAAACAGCTCAACCTAGTATTGTTTATCAACCTTCCACGAACTTTAGAGTTTCCCTTGACGGCAGAATCTCAGAAAAAACAAACTCCCAAGAATTAGGAGGCGAAACATGTTTACTTGCAGAATTAGGAATGAGTTTAAAATATAACCAAACCGAAAAAGGCAGCTTTCAAGCAGAATTCAAGTCGGTTAACATGAATTTTCAGGGAAACACAAATTCAGCGGTTGGATTCGAGTTGTTGGAGTCTTTGAAGCCAGGCACGAATTATACTTGGAACGTCAGTTACCAGCGAAATGTGTCTAAAAATCTTCAACTCTCGATTCAATATTTAGGTCGAAAGTCCGAGAATTCTAGAATCATCCAAAGTGGAACGATGGAAGTTCGAGCTTTTTTCTAAAATTAAGGAGGTTTTGGCCCGATGTACTCCATACAAGGATTTAAACCAACAAAACATTTTTCAGATAGAGTAATTGTAACGTTTGTTTCTTTTGATATTTCCAAGGTGTAGTCTGGGGTTTCTTTCCATCGGATAATCTTTTCCTCCCCGACAAAACCGTACATTTCATTATCCGGGGCCCTATATTTTTTCTCAAGTTCAGTAAATGAAAGTGTTTTCTCAAAGCGAAACAAATTGTACGAGCCAGATTTAAGCGACCCCTTCCATTTTCCAAAGGAGTCCAACACAATCCACTTTAAAAAAACAGGCGTTAATGTTTCATCTGAATTCTTTATGTAAACAGCAATTTTTTCATTTGAAAAAGGGATTTTTGAGCCTTTCGCCATTTCTGGGGTTGGTTTCGCTCCGCCACAATATGGCTTATATACTTCAACCAAAACAGAAACTTTTTGCGTTGAACACGAAAACAAGAATAAAATCAGAGTAAAAATAAATGGTTTCATGGCAGCAATGTTTTTGATATTTCGTAAACTAAAATCTTGCCAAATTTAACTTCCTATTAATTCAAGTGCTTTTTGTCGTGCAATCGCATCAGCGGAAACATAGTTTTCATAATCAGGATTAACACTGCTAACACATGAGTTAACAACACTTTCATTCAATTGGGATATTTCTACAAAGCTGATTTTCTTATTTAAGAAGGCGTCAACGGCAATTTCATTTGCTGCATTCAGCGTGCAGGCTACTGTTCCGTTTTCTCGCATGGCTCGATATGCTAAATCCAAATTCTTAAAAACAGTTCTATCTGGCGCTTCAAATGTCAACTGTGGATAATCCAAAAAGTTAAATCGCGGAAAGCTTGTTTTAAATCGGTTAGGATACGTCAACGCAAACTGAATTGGCAATTTCATGTCAGGCAATCCCATTTGTGCCTTCATGCTTCCGTCTTCAAACTGAACTAGCGAATGAATAATGGATTGAGGATGAACCACCACATCAATTTGTTCGGATTGCAATCCAAATAGCCATTTTGCTTCGATAACCTCCAAACCTTTATTCATTAAGCTTGCTGAATCAATCGTTATTTTAGCCCCCATCGACCAATTTGGGTGCTTTAATGCTTGTTCCAAAGTGACATTTCGAAGCTGCTCCATAGTGTAACCACGGAAAGGACCCCCGGAGGCAGTTAAATAGATCTTCTCAATGGGATTATGGAATTCGCCAATTATACATTGAAAAATAGCCGAATGTTCTGAATCTACAGGGTAAATATTAACGCCTTTTTCTCTGGCTAACTTGGTGATCAATTCTCCGGCGACAACTAATGTTTCTTTATTCGCTAGAGCAATGGTTTTTTGAGCGTTAATAGCATGTATAGTTGGTTTTAAGCCCGCATATCCAACCAAAGCAGTTAAAACAATATCCACTTCAGAGGACTCCACAACTTGACAAAGTGCGTCATCCCCACAGTATACGTGAATGTCTTCAGACCACAATGCTTCCTTGACTTTATGGTACTGAGTTTCATCTCCAATTACAACGGAATTTGGTTTAAATGTCAGCGCTTGTTCTATTAACAATTCTACATTTTTTCCAGCGGTAATGACTTGTAAATCAAAATACTCGGGATACGATGAAATCACCTCTAAGGCTTGCGTTCCAATAGAACCTGTTGAGCCTAGAATGGCAATTCCTTTTTTGTCTGACATAAAGCAAAATTAACATTTTTGTCTCGAAGCTCAGACTTTAATTTAGAAACTTTCTAAGTGATTTTTAATTAATTTCGGTACTTATTAAAGCTTTTAAACATGGAAATCACTCCGGAATTAGAAAAGAAACTTGAGCTTCTTCAAGAAAAATATAGCGGTTTAGGACAAGATTTACTTTCCTACTTGGATGGTTTGCTTTATGCCGATGTTACTACCTATTGGGACTACATCGAAATAGACACGTTATTAAGTTTACAAAAACCCAAAACGAAATTTCCTGATGAAGTTGTTTTCATTATGTATCACCAAATAACGGAGTTGTATTTTAAACTTTCATTGAGGGAATTCGAGCAGTTGGCTTCCAGAGAGAATATTGATAAAGCTTTTTTTATCGCAAGAGTCACGCGAATTAATCGCTATTTTGAGGCTTTGATAAAAAGTTTCGAAATCATGATTGAAGGAATGGAGCGAGAACAGTTTTTAAAGTTTCGAATGTCATTACTTCCAGCAAGTGGATTTCAATCCGGTCAATACAGAGAGATTGAAATTTATAGTACAGACTTTATTAATCTTGTTGCAAAGGATCAGCGTTCAAACTTCAACTCTTCCTCAGAAATTCGGGATATGATACAGCATGTTTATTGGAAAGAAGGCGCAACGGAGGTAGCTTCTGGGAAGAAAACATTAACGCTGACTCAGTTCGAAGAAAAATATATGGAATCCTTTATTGCTCTTGGTGAGAAATGTAGAAAAGATAACCTTTGGCAAGTATACCATCGTTTAAGTAAGATAGATCAAGGCGACCAGTCTGTAAAAGATGCCTTGCGAACCAATGATGTCAATGTGAATGTTAATTGGCCTTTAGCTCATTATAAATCGGCAGTTCGTTATTTGGCTCGTGACACAGAGGATGTGGCGGCCACTGGCGGAACGAATTGGCAAAAGTACCTTCCACCACGTTTTCAAAAGCGAATTTTCTACCCCAATCTTTGGTCAAAAGAGGAAATTGATAATTGGGGAAAAGGATGGGTGGATGATGCATTAAATGGATCTAAAAGACCTCTTTGATATAGATACGAGAAAAATCAATTATTCCAGAATCGTTTATTTGAAAGTCGCGAACACGAAGATTAACGACAACAAACAAATCTTCACTAAAAATAGGAACAACAGCCCCATTTTCGATAAGTATTCGATCTAGTTTGTTTTGTAGATTGAGTCTTTTGTTTGGTTCCTTAGTGCGTTCAACCACTTCGTATATGGAATCAAAAATTTCGTTGTTGAAATTATTGTAATTACTCTCCTCGTTTGCTATTCCCGTTAAATTTGAATAAAATACACGAAAATAAGCATCAGCATCAGGGTAGTCTGGAACCCAAGCAGATTTCCATATCTTGGCTTTACGTGACATAATTACTTCATGTTTCTCTGTAAGTGAACAGTATTTTATTTCTAGCTCCACCCCAAGGTTTTCCATTAGTTCTCGGGTAATTTCTTTTGACCATTTATCAGTCATGCTTCCTTTTTGTGCATTGATATAGAGCGTTAATTTAGGAAATCGATTTTGGTCGCTAAATCCCGCCTTTAACATCAATTTTTTAGCTTCTCGGGGATTGAAACTTAATAGCTCTAATTCATTCGGTTGATAGTAATTGTTTTTAGGAACAAATCCATTGATGTTGTAATTACCTTCGCCATTCATGGCTTCTATACAAATCTTTCTTCTATCGATTGCCAGAGAAAAGGCCTTTCGAACTCGTAGATCATTGAATGGAAAACTTGCACAATCGAATGATAAATAATTTATTTTGGTTCCTTTTTTAACAATTACCCTGTGCAGCAAGTTTTTTCCTTTTTGTGCCCCAATTAAAGAACCAAAGGTTTGGTCCAGCTGATTAACAGGCAATTGAAACAGAATATCTGTTTCTTTCTTCGAAAATGCTCTGTACTCTGAATGAATTCCTTTTGAATGTTTAATATGTATTTCGCTCAAAAAAGGAAGTTGATTACCAAAAACATCTTTTTTCCAATAGTCATTATTTCTTGTCAACACGATTCCAGTTGAATTTGAAGATTTCAAAATAAAAGGACCCGTGCCAATTGGATGATTAATAATATCGTTTTTATAATATAAATATGCTTCTTTTGAGAAGATAACCAAGCTAGGGTGAGCTAACAATTTTTTAAAATTAGAAAAGCTGCTAGTTAAATTTAATTGGATCGTCGAATCATTTAAAATAGTTATTCCTGTTACGCCCTCATTGGGAATATGGTGAATTGATTTTTTATAAAAAGCTCGTCCACCTTGAATTTTATCTCGAAGCAGCGGGCCGAGAGAATTTAAGTTGTTTCCGGAGCAGGCAAAAGATAGAGAGAACTTTACATCTTCGGCGGTCATTCTGCGATTTCCGGAAAAACAAGCGTCATCGTGAAAATAAACATCGTTTCTCAATTTTAATATGATTTTGTTGCCATCACCATTCTTTTGTAATCCCCTGGAAACATTTGGAATAACTTTTCCATGCTCATTGAGAATAAAAAGCGGTTCGAAAATTTGGGAAAGAACACGCTGGTTATATAGGGTTGGAGAGTGTAGAGGAAAAAATACTTTAGTTTTCTCAGGGGAAAAATAGGTAAACACCCCCCCATATTTTTTTCCTCCAAAAGCAGCCTTCTCCTCTAATATCTCTTCACAAGAAAAGGTAATGAATAGCAGGCCAAAAAACAGATGTTTACCAAAGGAAATCATTTTTTAAAGATAAATGATTTTTGAAAGGAACATTATTTTTTAAATGACTAAAAATCCTTTTTCCGTTAATTTCTGTCAATAGGCATCACAACCAATAGATATTGCTTAATTTTATTCCATGCGTCTTTTCATATCACTTTGCTTGGTTGGATTTTTTGTCGCTTGCGCTGATTTACAGCAATCAGATCAACTGAACCGTATAAGTCGTTTACAAAAAAAAGCGGACTCGTTAATAATCGTTTTGAATCAAGTCAATGATTCTAAGTTAACAACCGACATCGAACAAAATGAGTTGCTTTTAAATGAAATCACAAACCTTGCTGCTCTAGACACCATATCGGAAGAAGAAGCAAGATTAATTGATGTTTTCGTGAAACTTTCAAATCAGCTTTCGGTGCTTAAAGAAAAAATGAAATTCATTAACAGATCTCTAAATGAACAAATCAATGCGATCTTAGCGCTTGAAAATGATATAAAAAATGGTTTTGGAAAAAGGGATAAATACAATCAGAATTTATCTTTTGAGGAAAATAAATTGAAAAAAATGGAACGCCTATTGAATGACGTAAAAACAAAAAAGGTTAAAACGGTGATTAAAACCGCAATTTTAAATACAAAAATTCGAAATTTACAATCAATTCTGCAACTAAAGCATAAACAGACATGAAACTTATTCTTTTTTTTTCGCTATTATTTTTGAGTGTTTCTTGTGGCTCATCCAACAGAAAACAGCAACTTGACCGACTTTCCGACATGATAGAAAAAGTTGACTCATTAAAACACGTTTTAGAACAAAATAAAACGGATTCAATAGTTGAACTTCAATTAGCTGCAAATTCCATCATGCAAAGAATAAAAAAGGATTACAAACCTAAAAAAGTGGATATGAATTTTGGGCGTAAAGTTGATGAATTCAAAGAACTTCAGATGTTATTTGTAAAAGAAAAAGAAGAAAACAAAAGGACATTAGCAGGTGAATATGGGCTTGTTTTTTCTGCTCTCGACGAGGAAAAAAGAACACTTCTAACGTTGAAAAGCGACATTGAAAACGAAAGGGGAGACAACGAAAAATATGACGAATTCATTAATTTCGAAAGAGAAAAATTAAATACAATAGAGGGGTTGCTTAATCATTACATCATGAGAAAAAACAAATATCTACCTCGATTTCGAAAGTCAATGAATGAATTAATTGAGTTCATGGATAATTGGAATAAAAATTCAACCAAAACGAACTAATGCGCTTTATTCTATTAGTACTTTTATTTTTATCCTTTAACCTTGCTTGGACGCAAACCGAGACGGATATCCAACTAGCTCAACATTACTATTCTTCAGGGGAACTTGAT
>JBIIVA010000095.1:0-9211 GCA_044339705.1 Crocinitomicaceae bacterium | reverse complement strand
TATAATTTCAAACGAGATGTGTTAAAATCGGGTTTTTTCAACGTTTAGCTCATAATTGCGAATTGCTAATTGCAATTTAGGTGACAGCTAAGTTGATTGGTAACAAGTTCTCAACTATTCGTTAATTTTTTCGAAATTAGCAATTATTCGTTACAAAAACCTATCCATGCATCGTCTCACTTTTTCCATACTTGCTCATTAACTGTGCCTCAAATTCAAGGAATTCATACCAACATGAATCGACATCAATCCCGTTTCCATATTTTCTTGCAAAACCTAAAAAGGTGGTGTAATGTCGAGCTTCGCTTTCCATGAGTGAACGATAGAATTTTCTCAGATCCTCATCTTTTAATTGCTCAGATAGAATTTTAAATCGCTCGCAACTTCGAGCTTCAATCATCGCTGCAAAAAGCATTTTGTTTACAAACATACCTTCTGGTGAACTATTCGTTTTATTTCGTCTTAAATACTCACTCAAATCATTCACGTAGGGATCTTTTCGTTCGAAACCTAATTTGAGACCGCGTTCTAAAAGTTTTGCATGAACTAAATCAAAATGTTCCATTTCCTCTTGGCATATAGCTGTCATGGCTTGAACAAGATCTGTATAATGGGGATATTGAACGATTATTGAAATGGCATTACTTGCGGCCTTTTGTTCGCAAAATGCATGATCAACTAAAATCTCTTCTACATTTTTTTCAACGATATTCACCCAACGAGGATCCGTTGCCATTTTTAAACCAAGCATATTTATTTTATTAGTTCACAAATTTAATTTACAAATTTTCATTTCGTAACTTTGAAATATGGGAATTTTCTCAAGGAGAAATTTTTTAAAGTCTGGTTCGCTAGTAGGCGCTGGCGCATTGATTTTTCAGGAAACGAATCTAAAGGGTTTTGATTTTCGAGACCAGAAAAACCTTTTAAAACCCAATAAATTAGAAGCGGGTCATAAAATTGCTGTTACTGCACCAGGCGGTGCCATTTGGGATCCAAAGGAGGTTTTGAGGTTTGAGCAACTCCTTCGCAATAAAGGTTACGCGGTTGTTCTTGGTAAATCTTTAACAAAAAAGCATGGTTATTTAGCCGGAAAAGACGAGGAAAGAGCCGCTGAAATTATGTCATTTTTTGCAGATCCAACCATAAATGGGATTATTGCAATGCGTGGAGGTTGGGGATGCGCTCGTTTGCTGAATCTTCTTGATTATTCTGTTATACAAGCGAATCCGAAAGTCTTCATGGGTTTTAGTGATATAACGAGTTTGCTCAATGCTATATTTATCAAGACAGGATTAGTTACTTTTCACGGATTAGTGGGAGTAAATACTTGGAATCAATTTTCAACAGATGTTTTTAATCGAGTGGTATGTAATGGAGAAAATTGTTCTTTTCCATTGGAAGAAAACTCAATAAAGAATTTTATTACTATCAACAAGGGTAAAGCCCAAGGTAAACTTGTTGGAGGGAACTTATCCGTTTTAAGCGGAATAGTAGGCAGCCAATATTTCGAATTACCGGAAAATTCAATTCTATTTTTAGAAGAAACAAATGAAGAACCATATGTTGTTGATCGGTTACTCACACACCTAAAATTGGCAAAAGTCTATGATAAATTAAACGGTGTAATTTTTGGGCAATGCTCCAAGTGTATTGCAGAAAATCCGGGACAATCCATGCTTACTATTGATGTTATTCGAGAGCACTTTTCATCCTTAAAAATCCCTGTAAGTTATGGCTCTCCAATTGGACACGTGGTTAGCAAATGGACTTTGCCAATTGGAATTGAAGTGGAAATGGATGCTGATTCTGGGTCATTGGTTTTACTACAATCCGCAGTTAGTTAGAATTTGTATATTTGACTCATGATTTCTGAAATGACTAAAAAACAGCAGACTTTAAATAAAACAGAATTAGAAAAAGCATATCGCTTGATGTTTACGGCTAAAACAATGGCTGAGAAGTTTGAGTCGAATAAAGAAATAACATCCAAATACGTTCATGCAACTTCCCGAGGACATGAGGCCATTCAATTAGCGGTTGGAATGCAATTGAAACCACAGGATTGGGTTGCGCCATATTATCGCGATGATAGCATATTACTCGGAATAGGAATTACTCCTTACGAATTAATGCTTCAGGTTTTTGCAAAAAGAGATGATCCGTTTTCAGGTGGAAGAACTTACTATTCTCATCCATCTTTGAATCGGGAGGATATGCCTAAAATTCCGCATCAATCTTCTGCCACCGGCATGCAAGCTATTCCTACAACAGGGGTAGCGATGGGAATTCAATACAAGGAAAAAGAAAAGTTGGTGAACTATTCTTCCTGGGAAGATGCGCCACTAGTAGTTTGCTCATTGGGTGATGCTTCCTGCACGGAAGGTGAAGTTTCTGAAGCTTTTCAAATGGCTGCTTTGAAGCAATTTCCAATAATTTATTTGGTTCAAGACAATGACTGGGATATTTCAGCCAATGCAGCCGAGACGAGAGCACAGGATATTTCTCATTATGCCAAAGGATTTAAAGGTATAGAAGTAAGAAGTATCGACGGAAGCGATTTTCAAGCCTCATATAATTGTATTCAGGAGGTTTTTGAGATTGTCAGAAAAGAAAGACGACCATTTATCATTCATGCAAAGGTTCCACTGCTTGGTCATCACACATCAGGAGTGCGTAAAGAGTGGTATCGAGATGATTTGGAAGAAGATTCCAAAGACGATCCGCATCCAAAATTGAAAAAGCTTCTCGATGATCAAGGCATAGGTCTAGCTTATTTCATGAATGTGGAAGCTGAGGTTCGCAAACTTGTTGATACCGAATATGAAAAAGCTTTAAACTCAGAGGATCCTGATCCGAGAAGTGTAACAAATTTTATATTTGCTCCAACTCCAATTATAGAGGAGAAGGGAGAGCGGGAACCCAAAGGAAAGAAAAAAACGGTAATGGTTGATTCAGCGCTCTTTGCTGTTCGCGAAATCATGCAGGCTCACCCTGAAGCATTACTTTACGGACAAGATGTAGGTCGAAGATTGGGAGGTGTTTTCCGAGAGGCCGCCACTCTTGCTCAAATGTTTGGAGATAATCGTGTTTTTAATACACCAATACAAGAGGCATTTATTATTGGTTCTACTGTCGGAATGTCTGTCGTTGGATTAAAGCCTATTGTTGAAGTTCAATTTGCTGACTATATTTGGCCTGGTTTGAATCAATTGTTTACCGAAGTTTCTCGATCTTATTATTTATCAAACGGCAAATGGCCTGTAAGTTGTGTTATTCGTGTTCCAATTGGCGCGTATGGGTCGGGAGGGCCTTATCATTCCTCAAGTGTGGAATCAGTTCTCACTAATATTCGTGGAATTAAAGTTGTTTACCCTTCCACTGGAGCGGATTTAAAAGGATTAATGAAAGCGGCTTTCTACGATCCAAATCCTGTTGTAATTTTGGAACACAAAGGCTTGTATTGGTCGAAAATTTCGGGTACAGAAGGCGCCATGTCGATTGAACCAAGTGAAGATTACGTTATACCAATTGGAAAAGCACGAACGGTTCTCGAAACACAATCAAATCAAGTTGAAAGCGGAAATTCAATCGGGGTTGTAACCTATGGCAGGGGGGTATATTGGACATTGGAAGCAGCTAAAAAATTCCCAGGTCAAATAGAAATTCTTGATTTAAGAAGTTTGAATCCTATGGATCACGAGGCCATGAATAAGTTGTGTCAAACGCATAATAAAGTACTTTTCGTCACGGAAGAATCAATTGAATGTTCTTTTACACTCGGTTTGGTAGGTCGTATGCAACGAGATAATTTTGAGTTTTTAGATGCACCCATTTCTATTGTAGGATCAATTGATACACCCGCTATTCCTTTGAATTCGATATTGGAGGCAGCTTTATTACCTAATGCTGAAAAAGTGAAAATAGCGCTGGAAGATTTGCTTAAATATTGAAAATGAACAGATTAATAGGTTTTATTTTTCTATTAAATACTTTTGTTTCAAAAAGTCAAAATACCTGTGATACAGAAGGTAATCTTGCTATTTTCTCTAATTACGATGGAGGAATCCTGACGATAAACGTAGATCAAAATATCCCGAATTTAAAAGTAGGAATTTGTACGTATGAGCCTATTCAAGTTACGTTTATAGGACCTTTTGTGGGTAATATTACGCAAGTAATCTATGCGGGATTTAATTCTGCCCAAAATAACAATAACTGTAGTCTAGGTAATTTCCCAACTTCAATTTCAGGTATCGCTGCAAATCTTGTTACTATTGAAACTGCTCCCCCCGTTGGTTACATTCCCGCTCATGGAAATGGTGCAGGTCCATGGGGAGCAATTATGATTGGAGCAAGCGGTCAGTGTGATACACTCAACAATACCGGAGGAGTTAATACACCTGACGAATTGGTATATTACTTTCAAGAACAAACGGGTGGTAATTTGATGTTTCATAAGACACAATATCAGTGCTGGATCAATGAAACATTAAATATTTCAGATGGAGGTAATTGTTGCATATTGCCGCCTGAAAATTGCAGTTTATCAGCAACGACCTCAGTAATTCCAAACTCTGTTTGTCAGCCATGTAACTATAATGGTCCATCCATTTTAATTAATGAATTAATGGTTTCACCCACTTCTAACGATGGATCACTCTCCGGAAATGGAGGAGTTTCTCAAGGAAGAGGTGAGTGGATTGAATTGTTTAATCCAAATTGGTGTGATTCAGTTGACATTTCTTGTTTTTATTTAGGTAACAGCGCTCCAGGCTCTTCTGCATTCTCAGGAACTCAATCTGGAGGGTATGTAATACCAGCAGGGACAATTATTCCACCATTAGGTTTAGCCTTGATTAGAGGAATTAACGCGGCAGCAGTTCCTTCCAATTTGTTAGTTCAAAATGGTGGAAATGTTGTTGAATTAATTGTTCCGGGGAATACACCGAGTCTAGGAATATGTGTCGGATCAGGAGCCAGTCGTTTGTGGTTTCCAAATTCTGGCGGTTGGTTTGCATTTTATAATGCACAGGGTGTGCCTCAAGATGCGGTGAGCTGGGGAGATGGAGGGAGTACCGCAGATAAGAATGGCAATCCTTGCATCGCCCAATTAGCTCCGTGCAATTTTTCTGGCATATTGCCAAGTTATAATCAAATTCCAACAAACTTTAAACAACAAGTAACAACTGTAAATGCTGAATCACATCAGGGTCAATCAATTCGAAGAATCCCAGATGGTGGATCTTGGTCAAATTTTGGTTCCCCAAGCTACGGGACTTGTAATGACCCTGCCAATTGTGACGTTTTCTCAGGTGTTTCTCAATGCAATGGATCGGCCACTGTTAATGTAACTTCAGGGGTTGCGCCTTACACATTTCAATGGGATGATCCTTTAAATCAAGTCACAGAGACAGCCGTAAATTTATGCGAGGGAACTTATAATGTATTGGTAACGGACGCAAATGACTGTTCAGAAACCTATCAGGTGAATGTGATATCCAATCCTTTTTCAATCAATACAGATGTAATTCAGCCAGGTTGTTTGCAAAATAACGGTTCAATAAGTTTATATCCTTTTAATTCAAATTATACTTACACTTGGTCACCAAACGTATCAATCACAAATTCAGCGAGTAATTTATCACAAGGATCTTATGTGATTACTGTTTCAGAAGGATCTTGTTCTTTTGATACCACTATTGTTCTTCAAAATCCGACTCCATTTGCTGCCACCTTAGTAACAGAAAACACAACTTGTGGAGAAAATAATGGAGTGATAAATGTCAATATTAATCCGCCAGGAAATTACACATTGACATGGACTCCGAATGTTTCAATCAGTCAAACCGCCACATCTTTGCCAGCAGGAAATTACAATATTAATATTTCTGATAATATTTGTGAAACGACTTTAACAGCGAATGTCGGTTCAAGCTTGCCAATTAGCGCGAATGTTCAAGTTCAAAATACATCTTGTAATGAATCGAATGGAGCCATTTGGATTGATTTAAGTCCTGTATCAAATTACTCATATTCCTGGTTACCCAATGTTTCTACCGCAGATAGCGCAATGGATTTACCAAGCGGTAATTATCAAATTCAATATTCGGATGGTGAATGCTCGGGTGATACAACTTTATTAGTTGCACCATCGGATGCGCCAAATGATATTTTATATGCTGTTTCACCAACTAATTGTGGTACGAATAATGGTTCAATCTCAATTACACAAGTTGCTGGCGGTCAACCTCCTTATTTGTATAGTTTTAATAGTCAACAAATTTTTGGAATTACATCAGATACAATTTCCCTTTCCAATCAGAACTATGAAATAGCAGTTATAGACGCTAATGGTTGTGTTTATGAGGAATCAGTTGTAGTTTCTGAGATTCCTGGTCCAAGTGAAATAGTAAATTCGAAAGTAAATCCAACTTGTGGAATAAATAATGGTTCGATTTTTATTCAAGGTGCGATTGGAGGAGTTTCGCCATATATTTATGAATTCAATGGTCAAATAATAAATGACACAGCATTATTAAATTTATCGGCTGGTTCCTACACGGTTGAGGTAAGAGATATATTTGGTTGTAGTTTTCAGAAGAGTATTAATTTAATAAATGCGACCGGAATTTCAAGTATATTTATTCCAAATGTGTTTACCCCAAATTCAGACGATTTAAAAACAAATGAATTCTGGAAAGTTGAAGCAACTTGCATTGAATCGCTAACTGGAGAAATCATAAATCGTTGGGGAGATATTGTTTTTCAATTTGATGAATTAGCGGATTCATGGAATGGAAACACAGAATCTGGTCAACCTGTAAAAGATGGTGTTTACTTTTACAAAGTTAAAATCAACTATTATGATGATACCTCAGAAATTTTTCATGGTCATCTCACAGTAATTCGTTAAAGAAAAATTAAATTCAACTAACTAAAAAAAAATTAAATGACACTAATTGAAGTAATCAATGAAGTTGAAAAATTTCATAATGCTTTTGGAATCAAAAATCATTATCAACCTAAATCTAATTTGACAGAGGCCGAATGTGAATTGCGTTTTAATTTAATGAAGGAAGAAAACGAGGAATACTTGGAGGCGGCAAAACGTTCAGACATTGTACATTTTATGTGGAACAATTTTAAGACATGGGCTTCAAGACAAAATTATCGAAGTGTTTCAAGAAATTCAGCGGTCTAATATGAGCAAATTGGATAAAGATGGAAACCCTATTTATCGCGAGGACGGAAAAGTAATGAAATCAGAAATGTATTTCAAACCGGATATTAAGTCAATTCTCATGAAATAGTTATTCACTTTTGATTCTTTATTAATTTCAAGAAAACTATTAAAAATAATAATTGTCCTAATTAGATTTGTTCGTTAAGTATATTTTCATACAAGGCGAATGAGCACAACTAGCGATTTATCAATATATTTCAATCCAATTGAGATTGAAGATAATTGGAACGAAGATCAAATTGGTTTCAAAATACAATCTTATAGAAATGAGTTTCCAACTTTAAGTCGTAAAGGATATGCTTTAATTTTTGTTCCTGAATTTAGAGGAGACCAATCTGTCAAAATTGAAACTATTTTACCTGATTCTTTTCGCTATGAGTTTTATGCATTAAATCATGCGATTGTATGGAAGCAAAATTTTTATGATTTGGGCACAATTGTTCCGGGGAATGACCTGAATGATACGATTCATGCCATAAAAAATGTTGTTCAAGAGTTAATTAAAATTCAAATCATTCCAATCATTGTCGGGGGTAGTCAAGATTTAACATTGGCTATGTATGATGCCTACAGTAATTTAGAGCAATTGGTAAACATTTGTACCATAGATGCCTTTCTTGACCTGGGAACACCTGATCAAGATGTTTCCTCAAATGCTTATTTGAGTCAGATCTTGGTTAAAAGACCATGTCACTTATTTAACTTGGCAAATATCGGCCTACAAATACCTTATGCCGGTTCCAAAGAATTTGAATTGTTTGAGAAATTGTATTTTGATATTTGTCGATTAGGTGAATTCAATTCAGATTTTAAAAAGGCAGAGCCTCATCTTCGTAATGCCGATTTAATTAGTTTAGATTTCACTTCAATTAAAGCTTCCGAACTTCTTTTTAAAGGGGGAAATCCAAACGGTTTTTACGCGGAACAAATTTGTCAAATCGCACGCTATGGAGGAATGTCTGATAAAGTAACTTCCTTTGGAGTTTTTAATTACCATCAATTAACGGAAGTAAGTAATAAATTACTAGCTCAAATAATTTGGTACTTTATTGATGGAATTGAAAATAGAACAGGTGACTTTCCGATAGGAACAAAAAAAGATTATGTAAAATTCAATGTTTTTATGGACGAAGCCGGCCACGAAATCTCCTTTTACAAAAGCAATAAGTCAGCACGGTGGTGGATGGAAATTCCTTATCCAGCCAAAGAAGGTTCTAAATATGAACGTCACCACATGGCGCCTTGTAACAAAGAAGATTATGACAATGCCATGAAAAATATTATACCGGACTTATGGTGGAAAACCTATCAAAAATTAGTCTAATTTTTTTCAACGAATAATTTTATAAAATTTTTATTAATTCAAGAAAATTCCTTATTTTAGCCACCTAAATTGGTCAATAAACTAGGTTATTAGACTCAATTTAGAGCAGTTAATTAAACCATATTATGTTGAAAAAGAAATATTTAGCTCTCCTTGCAGCGCTTTTGACTTTTGAAGTATTTGCCCAGCAAGACAAGTTACTAACTCATTTTATTTACGACAAAATGAGTATCAATCCGGGGAAAACCGGAATTGACATGTACAATTCTATTTGTGCTACCTCTATATACAGAAATCAGTGGGATAAGGTCAATGGGGCTCCAAACTCAGCAGTTTTAAATGTTGAGGCTAATCTTTCGAAATTTTTTCCCGGAGGTATTGGTTTAGCATTTTATCACGACGCTATTGGGTTTGCCCGTCAAAATAATCTCCTTTTGAATTATTCATATCCTATTTCAATCGGTAATAATGGAACTTTAGGAATAGGAGTGGGGGTAGGGATCATCAATTACGGTATGAATCCTGAATGGGTTCCGCCAACTCAAAACCCTGACAACTCACTGCCAGTGGGTTTTGCTGCAACAAACCTAGATGCAAATTTCGGTGTTTATTACAGTGGAAAAGATTTTAACGTAGGCTTC
>JBIIVA010000010.1:0-31420 GCA_044339705.1 Crocinitomicaceae bacterium | reverse complement strand
CCGTATTTCTTCTTGAATGACAAACAAAAAATTGCGAGCCACCTGTATTTCTTCCTGCATGAGCCATTGATAATACACCTCGATCATGAAACTGATTTTCCCCATTCAATTCACAATCAATTTGATATCCAGGCCCACCTGTTCCTGGAATACCACTAGAACCTTCCTTTGAATTTGGGCAACCACCTTGAATTACAAAATCTGGAATTACTCTGTGCCATTTTAAACCATCATAATATCCCGATTGGGCAAGTTTAACAAAATTTGCTACGGTCTTTGGAGCATCTTTTTCAAAAAACTCCAATTTCATAGTTCCTTTGTTTGTGTGTATAATTCCTTTCATATTTTTTTGTGCAAAAGTAACAATCTTGAAAATTATTAGATTTTTTAGTTTTAAACAGATCCTACCTTACATCTCTGTTGAAAACTTCGTTAATAACGAATTTTACTCATGTTCATAGATTTTTAACTCTTATTTAACTTTGTAAAAGAACCATCGAAAGGATTGTAAAATGTTTAGCACGATCATCAAAAAGAAACTTTCAGACAACCAAGTTGCGAATGTTTTCATTAACGCAATTTTTGATTGCGTAGATAATGGATTTAAAGAAGTTGCATCCATGATAAACGAGGATACAGCATTTGTTCAATCTCCAAATATTGCTGAAAATGACAACGGTGAGTTTGGGATGATTTGTATTGTAGGGAATTTGTCATTTTTAGAAAGTACATTTGATGCTGAACAAGCAGCACGAGTGGAGAGTTTAATTTTCGAAAAACTTGCGAAAATTTACGACATGGAAATTAGTGCATTTAGAAATTTAATTCGTGACTATCAAAATTTCATCATGCGTGTAAATCACCCTTCCAAAAATTGGATTTACGGTATGTCGAAAGCTGTCTTCCATAAATATAAGTTGAATGAATTTCAAGACGAATATTTTAAAAGAATGCAAGCTCCCAATCCTTTGTTTTTAAAAAGAATGGATGAAGTAATGGGAAATTTCATTTGGAATTGGGACGCATTTTTCAAGAAATACAGAATTTGATTTTGGTTTAAATTGAATTTTATAAAAATGGGCACTCAATAGTGCCTATTTTCATTTTATTAATTCTCCTCTTCCGCCAAAACAGGCTTTCGGAAAACAATCTTTCCATCAAAGAAATCCATTACAACATTCCTAGTTTTATCAACAGTTCCACCAAGTAAAGCTTTGGAAAGTTCATTTAATACTTGCTTCTGAATGACGCGTTTAACTGGTCTGGCGCCAAAAAATGGATCGTAACCTGATTCCACAATGTAATCGAACGCGTGCTCTGTAACAACCAGGTTTAATTCTTTCTCTTTCAAAAGAGACTTCAATTGATTCAATTGAATTTGAACAATTTCTCGAACGTTCTGCTTGGTCAACGGAGTAAACATGATGATCTCATCGATGCGATTCAAAAACTCTGGTCTAATTGTTTCTTTTAATAATTCAAGGACTTCAAATTTTGCCTTTTCCGTTGTTCGATCAAATTCACTTGGTTTAATATTTTCAAACTTCTCATGGATAATATGTGAACCTAAATTGGATGTCATGATGATAATCGTGTTCTTGAAATTCACCACCCGACCTTTGTTATCGGTCAAACGACCATCATCCAATACTTGTAGTAAAACATTAAAAACATCTGAATGAGCTTTTTCTATTTCATCCAGTAATACAATCGAGTAAGGTCTGCGACGAACTGCCTCCGTTAATTGACCTCCTTCATCGTAACCAATATATCCTGGAGGAGCACCAACCAAACGACTTACCGAATGTTTTTCTTGATATTCACTCATATCGATTCTAGTCATTGCATTTTCATCATTGAATAAGAAATCAGCTAATGCTTTAGCCAATTCTGTCTTACCAACACCTGTTGTTCCAAGAAAAATAAACGAACCGATTGGTCTCCGAGCATCCTGCAATCCAGCTCGACTTCTACGAACGGCATCCGAAAGTGCTTCAATTGCTTCTGTTTGACCGACCACCCGTTTTTTCAACTCATCCTCCAAACGAAGTAATTTCGAAACTTCACTTTCTATCATTTTGTTGACGGGAATTCCTGTCCATTTGGAGACAACCTCAGCGATTTCCTCTGCATCTACTTCCTCTTTTATCATTTTGGACTTTGACTGCATTTCGGTAAGTTGTTGTTTAGATGACTCCAAACGGTCTTCAACTTCCTTGATTTTCCCGTAGCGAATTTCAGCCACTCTACCATAATCACCGTGTCGTTCAGCTTGTTCCGCTTCAAATTTCAAATTCTCAATTTCTTCCTTAGCTTTTTGAACGGAATCAACCACATCTCGTTCTGCCTGCCACTTGGATTGAAAAGCATTTCGCTGCTCCGTTAGATTGGCTAATTCACGCTCGACTTGTTCAACCTTATTGTTATCATTTTCTCGTTTAATTGCTTCACGTTCAATTTCCAATTGCATGATTTTACGCTCAATTTCATCCAATTCCTCTGGCTTGGAATTTATCTCCATGCGTAATTTGGAAGCTGCTTCATCAATCAAGTCAATTGCTTTATCTGGTAAATGTCTTTCGGTAATGTAGCGCTGTGAAAGTTCCACCGCAGCAATAATCGCCGCATCCTTGATCATTACCTTGTGGTGATTCTCGTATTTATCCTTAATTCCACGTAAAATTGAAACAGCATCTTCGGTTGTAGGTTCATCAACCAATACAGTTTGGAATCGACGAACAAGCGCTTTATCCTTTTCAAAATACTTCTGATACTCATTTAATGTCGTTGCACCAACTGCTCTCAATTCACCACGAGCAAGCGCAGGTTTCAAGATATTTGCTGCATCCATAGCGCCTTCACCACCACCAGCTCCGACCAGCGTATGAATTTCATCGATAAACAAAATGATTTCACCTTCTGCAGCGATAACTTCTTTTACTACCGATTTCAAACGTTCCTCAAATTCACCCTTGTACTTGGCGCCTGCAATCAATGCCCCCATATCTAAGGAATAAACAACTTTTGATTTCAGATTTTCAGGTACATCACCATTTATAATTCGATGAGCCAAACCTTCTGCTATCGCGGTTTTTCCTACACCAGGTTCGCCAATTAAAATGGGGTTGTTTTTGGTTCTTCTAGTTAAAATTTGTAGGACTCGTCTTATTTCATCATCTCGACCTATCACCGGATCTAACTTCCCCGATTGAGCCAATTCATTTAGATTTTTAGCGTATTTCGCTAGTGATTGATATGTTCCTTCTTGACTCGTTGATGTAACTTTTTGACCTTTTCTTAATTCTAATATTGCGTCCTTTAAATTGGTTTTATTGATTTTGTTATCCTTCAGTAATTTCCCAATAGAATCCGAAGCATCAAGTAATGAAAATAATAAAAGCTCGATAGAAACAAACTCATCTCCAAAATTTTTAAGCTCACTGATTGCAAAATTCAACACACGATTACAAACAGGGGAAAGGTAAACTTGTCCTCCTGAAACTTTGGGATAAGAATCAATAATTCGATCTAACGTCGCCTCAAGAATTTTTTGATTAACCGATAATTTCTTTAAAAGAAACGGAGTAATTTCTTGATCCACTAAAAAGATCCCTTTCAATAGATGTCCAGTCTCAATACTATGATTTCCATTAGTTTCCGCCAATTGCTGCGCTTGCTGAATTGCTTCCTGCGATTTGATTGTGAATTTATTTATGTCCATTTTTAGTAAATTTAGATTATGAATTTCAAATTATAAACCATTGTATTTTCCAATGAAAAAAATGTCATTTTGTCATTTTAAAACCTTAATAACATGCCATAATGTCTTAATTAAGATTATTTTCGAGAAATTGTAACCTTGAAAGAGTACAAATCGTTTAAATCAAACAATGCGATTTTTCAATGTTAATCTAATTATAGTGTTTCTTCTTTTTTCAGAAAGAATGAATGCCAATGTTGAATTGAGCAAACAAGAATATCGATTGAAATTTGAACAAATCGCGTTAAATCACCAATTAGTATATCACATTCCAGCCTCTATAACTTTAGCTCAAGGAATTTTGGAGTCGAATAGCGGGAATTCAATTCTAGCCAAGAAAGCAAACAATCATTTTGGTATAAAATGCCATACGAATTGGACGGGTGAAAAGATTTACATAGATGACGACGCTACCAATGAGTGTTTTCGTTCGTATTCATCTGCAGAGGAATCTTACAAAGATCACAGCGAATTCCTAAAAAATGGAAATCGTTACCAATTTCTGTTTTCATATTCCGTTGACGATTATAAAAACTGGGCTTATGGTCTGAAAAAAGCAGGCTACGCTACAAACCCCGGATACGCAGAACTTTTGATAAAGATTATAGAAGATTTGAATCTGAATAAAATTCAAGAAAACCTCAAAACACAGTTTAGTTCAAATTACGCTTCACTTGCCAACGAGATTCAAATTCAAACACATTCAAACGACGTCAATTTCGTTGTTGTAAAGCAAGGTGATTCATTTTTCCAAATTGCTCGAAAAGCAGGATTAACATTGAGACAGATCCACAAATACAATGACTTTGACAAGAAAAAAGAAACACTAAAAGTTGGAGATATCGTTTATCTTGAACCTAAAAGAAATCGTTCAAAAACAAAAAAAGAAATAATTCTTGAAAAACCTATGACGCTTCGTGAAGTGTCGCAAAAAGAGGCGATTCGCCTTAAACCACTGATGAGAAAGAATCAAAGTTCTTCTCCTGACGAACAACTACCAAAAGGAGAAAAGGTATTCCTTCGTTAATTTTCGAATTACGTTGGAATTGTTTGTTGTTGTTTGTTTAAATGAAAGTCCCGCGTGTCGGGACTTTTTATTTGGAGGCAGATTTACAATTCATCATGGAATCGGTCCATTTTTTTGCTTCCGTTTTATTCAGTTTATCCAAATGATTGTCACAGACCTGATCCAACTCAGCATCGAAACCAGAATTTATTTTCCTCAAATTATCCGCGCAGCCGCAGGGAGTTGGATTATTTTCACAGGATATTGAAACAAAGAAAATATTACATAAAAAGAATATGCCAGTTTTCACTTTTCAAAAATAATTTTTCGGATGATAAAAATATGCTTTCTATTGTTAATTTTATAAATCTTTATTTTTATGAATAAATATATTATTCTCCTTTTCATTCTATATTTATCAGTCATTTCCTATGCACACAAATATTATTTTGCTTTTGCTGAAGTAGAATATAATGAAATGAATCAAACACTCGAGGCAACAATAATTGCCACCTCTCATGACGTTGAATTTGTCTTGAAAGAACAAGGAGTAATTTCAAAATCATTAGATTATGCACAACAAAATAAAAAGGAGTATCAAGCAATTAATGATTATTTAAACAAGACCTTTTCAGTTCATACTGTAGATTCGCTGACTATTTTGGCTTTGGATTCTTCGTTACCCCCACGTCTTGAATTTATTTTAGATGGTTTTGAAGTTTTGCTTAATGGATATGTCCAATTCTATTTATCCGGTAAGACAACAAGCCCAATAACTCAATGTTATGTGAAGTTTGATTTATTAATGGATAAATTTCCAGATCAACAAAATAAACTTACTTTTCGATTTCGGGAAAAAAAATTAACTTATAATTATTTGATTTTCAATAAAATACAATTCATCAAACTTGAACAATGAAAAAAATAACGCTCCTTTTTCTTTCTATTTTAAGTCTAAATAGCTACTCCCAAAAAAAGTTCGCTCAACTCGATCATGAACTACCTACAGCGAATGAATTCAGAACAGCTTCGGGTGCGCCTGGCAATCATTATTACCAGCAAAAAGCCGATTATAAAATGAACATTACCATTGATGACGAGACACAAAAACTTTCAGGTATTGAAACCATAACTTACACGAACAACTCACCGGATCAACTGGATTATTTGTGGCTGCAGCTTGATCAGAATATTTATTCCGAGAATTCTGATTCCAAGTTGATAGAAGTAGAGAAAATGGAGGACTTTAAATCTATGGGAGAAATTCGAAAACGATTTTTCAACTTCGATGGGGGATTCAAAATTGAACAAATTACCTCAACTTCAGGTCAGAAAATGCGATACTTCATCAACAAGACTATGATGCGAATCGACTTGGACAAACCTTTGATGCCAAAAACAAGCATCTCTTTTCAAATAAAATGGTGGTACAATATCAACGATCGAATGGCTGTTGGTGGTCGTAGTGGTTATGAATATTTCGAAAAAGACAAAAACTACTTGTATACGATTGCTCAATTCTTTCCTAGGATGTGCGTTTATAACGATGTTACCGGTTGGCAAAACAAACAGTTTTTAGGTAGAGGTGAATTTACTTTGCCATTCGGAGATTACGAAGTCTCAATTACTGTTCCGGTAGATCACATCGTTGGTGCAACTGGAGAATGTCAGAATTATAAAAATTTACTTACTTCAGAACAACTTAAAAGATTGGAGCAAGCCAAAAAATCCGATAAACCAATCATTATCGTTACGCAAGCGGAGGCGGAGAAAGCTGAATTGAATAAAGAAAAAAAGACCAAAACATGGATTTATAAAGCGACAAACGTTAGAGATTTTGCCTTTGCAAGTTCAAGAAAGTTCATTTGGGATGCTCAGAATCAACTTGTCAATGGAAAAAGTATTCTTTGCATGTCCTATTATCCGAAAGAAGGGAATCCACTTTGGGAGCGCTATTCAACAAAATTAGTAGCACATACGATCAAAACTTACTCAAAATATACCATTGACTACCCCTACCCTGTTGCCATTTCTGTACATTCAAAATGGATAGGAATGGAATATCCGATGATTTGTTTTAATGGTGGACGTCCAGAACCGGATGGAACCTATTCGGAAAGCGAAAAATACGGAATGTGGGGAGTTATTATTCATGAAGTCGGACACAACTTCTTTCCAATGATTATCAATTCAGACGAGCGACAATGGTCATGGATGGATGAAGGTTTGAATACATTTGTTCAATACCTTACCGAACAAGAATGGGAACGAGGATACCCCTCTCGTCGAGGCCCAGCATATCTAATCGCTGACTACATGCGTGGAGACAAGAAAACCATCTCGCCAATTATGACGAATTCGGAATCCATATTTCAATTCGGAAATAACGCTTATGGAAAACCTGCCACTGCACTAAATATCTTGAGAGAAACTATAATGGGACGCGAATTATTTGACTACGCCTTTGAAACTTATTGCGAACGTTGGAAATTCAAGCATCCGACACCGGCAGATTTTTTCAGAACCATGGAAGACGCTTCAGCGGTTGACTTGGATTGGTTTTGGAGAGGGTGGTTTTATGGAACCGATAATGTTGAAATCTCGATAGATGATGTAAAATGGTTTCAGTTGAATACCCAAAATCCAGAATTAGAAAAAGCGTTCTTTAAGAAGCAAAACGACGAAAAGGATAAATTTATAGGAGATCAACGAAATAAAACGTCGATAAAAGAAACCGTAAATGAACGAGATTCGAATATTGATGATTTTTACGCAAAAAGAAATATTTACAAAGCTGATGCGCTTGATTTGAAGGAATATAAAGATTTTGTATCCAAAACAGATGCAAAGGATGTGGAACTTTTGAATTCTAACAAACAATTTTATGAAATTACATTTTCAAATAATGGAGGTTTGGTAATGCCTTTGATTTTGGAATTCACTTTTACAGATGACTCAAAAGAAGTAAAACGAATACCAGCGGAGATTTGGAGAATGTATGAAGACAAAGTGAGCAAAATATTCATTTTCGATAAGGAATTGAAGTCTGTGCGCTTGGATCCTTTTTTGGAGACAGCGGATACAGATTTGGATAACAACTCTTGGCCAAGCGAATTGCAACCAAGCCGATACCAATTATTCAAGCAGCAACAGGTTAAAGAAAATCCAATGCAACGGGAGAAAAGATTAATTGATAACAATTAGTAAAAAAATGGCAACCAATCTAAATACTTATCGTTTTAAAAGCATTAATTTTCAATGTTTTATGGGCTGTTGCAATTTACACGGAAGAATTAAATAATTGATTGATTTTAAAATATTTATACTTATTTCAAGTATCATCATTTAACGAATTATGAAAATTAAGTAATATTAAATTTCGAAGTAAATTAAATTTTGAATAATGAAAACCACAAAGATTACCATTATAATTTTTTTAATTTGCTCTTTTTGTGTGAAATCGCAAATTACTATAAACCCGGGAGGTTCAGCTTCATCCATTGTCAATACAATTGTTGCCAACGGCATAAGTGTTTCAAACATTTCAATCAATTGTAATTCATCTGCATACGGTACTTTCACAGGAAATTTGCAAGCGGGAGGGTCGCAATTAAGTAATGGTGGCATAATTCTTACCACAGGTACAGCGGCGGCGGCAGACGGACCAAATAATTCGTCTTCAAGCACAACAAGCGTTTCCGGATATGATTTTTCAGATCCAGATTTAACAACGCAACCCGGGTCAGGAAATCCCCCTCCGAATAATGACAACTGCGTTCTCGAATTTGATATGTCCCCAAGTTGTTCTCAATTCAATGTAAGTTTTGTTTTTGGATCTGAAGAATATCCTGAATTTGTTTCCAGTTCTTATAATGATGGTTTTGGGATTTTCATCACTGGTCCAAATCCATCGGGTGGAAACTACAATGCCTATAACATGGCAAGATTACCCAATGGTCAGCTAGTAAGTATTGACAATGTTAATTCAACAACAAATTCTAACTATTACAACACAAATACAAATAATGTTACACAATATGACGGCTATACTGATGGTCTAACGGCACAATTAAATGTAATTCCATGTTCAACATACCGTGTAAAAATCATTATTGCTGATGCAGGTGATCAAGCATATGATTCCGGTTTGTTTTTAGGTGCCGGAAGTTTCTCGTGTTCAGTTCCAGCTTTGGTTGTAACGGCCTCGCCGACTAGCGTTTGTTCTGGGCAATCTACTACATTAACCGCAACTACTTCTGCATCAGGAGGTACATTTTCATGGTCTTCCAGTCCAGCAGGATTCAACGGATCCACCGCAACAGTGACTGTAAACCCAACCGCCACGACAACCTATACTTGTAATTATACCCTGAGCGGTTGCTCCTCTGTCAGTTCATCAGTCACAATAACGGTTAGCCCGGGAACTACTCCAACCTTTACCCAGGTTTCTCCAGTATGCTCAGGTTCCGCTATCTCGCCTTTGCCAACAACCTCAACTAATGGCATTACCGGAACTTGGTCCCCTGCTATTGATAATCTAAGTACAACAACCTATACATTCACTCCGGCCTCAGGTCAGTGTGCTTCATCGCAAACGATGACTATAACGATTATCCCCTCCAATACGGTAACGAATCCGGGAAGTGTTTCGGCATGTACCAATACAGTCATATCAAACATCGTTCACACAACAACCGGAGCAACTGGAATTAATAGTGATGGTATTAGCGGTGCCAATGGGCTACCTAGCGGTGTATCAGCTACTTGGTCTAACGGAACAATAACGTTAAATGGAACAATAACTAGTAGTAGTGGAAGTTCTTTTAATTACAGTATCCCTCTTGTGGGTGGTTGTGGGAATGTCAACGCCGTTGGAGTAATTAATGTAATTCAAGACAATTTCGTAAGTGCAGCATCAGCTAATCCTAACCTATGCGTTGATTCACCGATTTCTCCGGTAATCACATTTTCTACGAATGGAGCTACCGGAATAGGATCTACTAGCGGTCTACCTGACGGAGTTACTGCTTCCTTTTCCAATAACACAATAATTGTCTCGGGCACGCCTTCAAACATTGGATCATTTAATTATTCCATACCTTTGGTAGGTGGTTGTGGAAACGTAACGGCTTCAGGATTCATTATTGTCAATCCTTTGATTACTCCTTTATTTAACCAGCTTGGCCCATTATGCCAGAATAGTGTGGCTCCAAGCCTACCAACAAGTACATCCAATACTCCTTCAATCGCCGGAACATGGAATCCATCAACGATAAATTCATCTTCGATTGGAAATTCCACTTATACTTTTACCCCGAGTTCCGGCCAATGTGCTGATATTGCGACGATGGAAATCAGCATTATAAATTTACCAAATCCTATAATTACGGCCGATATAACAAACGGTTGTTCACCACTTCAAGTTACTTTAGGTACTGATCCTCTTTCCGGCACAAACTATGAATGGCAATCCAATGGTAGTTTCATAGGATCCAATCAAAGTATTCAGGTAACTTTTAACAATATTGGATGTTACGATATTTCGCTAAAGATAACAGGAAGTGGTTGTTCATCTTCCACTTTGCTTACCGATTATATCTGTGTAGAAAGTAATCCTATTGTTTCATTTACGGCAAGCCCAAATGTATTGGTTAATTCATCAGAGAATGTTAAGTTTACGAATAATACCTCAGGTGCAACTTCATATTTATGGGATTTTGGAGATTCAACAAGCTCAAACGAAATAAATCCCTTTCATTTGTATACAAATATTTCAGAAAACATTCCTGTTACCTTAACAGCATTTTCAGAGTCTGGTTGCATTGGAACCTACTCGTTGGTTCTCAACTATAATGAGCCTGCAATATTTTACGTTCCAAATTCCTTCACACCAGATCAAGATGAATTCAATCAAACCTGGGGGCCTGTTTTTACCCAAGGATTTGATCCGTATAATTTTGATTTGTACGTGTTTAATCGTTGGGGAGAATTAATTTGGGAGAGTCATGACACAAAAGGTCGCTGGGACGGAACTTATGGATCTGGTGGAATCCGTTGTCCAGATGGTGTTTTTACTTGGAAAATCAGTTATAAACCCAAAGAAACGGATGAGCGTATTATCGTAACAGGATCGATTCGATTGATACGATAGTTTTTTATTTCTTTCTAAAGAAAATTTTTACTGGAACTCCTTCGAAATTAAATTGCTCTCTCAATCGATTTTCGAGAAATCGTTTATACGAATCTGGAATATATTGTGGCAAGTTACAAAAAACCGCAAAAGAGGGAGCATGAGTTGGTAATTGCTGAATAAACTTGATTCTTATATATTTCCCTTTCATGGCAGGAGGAGGTGTCGCATTAATTATATCAAGCATTACCTCATTCAACTTATGAGTTGGGATTTTTCGAATTCTATTTTCATAAACCTCCATTGCTTTTTCAAGCGCCTTATGAATTCGCTGTTTTGAAATTGTGGAAGTGAAAATGATAGGGACATCGTTGAAAGGTGCAAGTTGATCTCGCAAGGCTTTTTCAAATTGAAGCATTGTATTCTGATCCTTTTCGACTAAATCCCACTTGTTTACTAAAACCACAACTCCTTTAGAATTTTTCTCAATCATGTAATAGATTGACAAATCCTGTTTCTGAATTCCTTCGGATGCATCAATCATTAACAAACAAACATCTGCATTTTCTATTGTTCGAACGGAGCGTAAAACGGAATAATATTCAATATCTTCGGTTACTTTCGCTTTTTTACGAATCCCGGCTGTATCGATTAGAAGAAAATCAAAACCAAAGGCCTTGTATCTCGAATGAATGGCATCCCTGGTTGTTCCTGAAATATCGGTAACAATGTTGCGCTCCTGTCCAGTTAGAGCATTTACCATTGAAGATTTACCAACATTTGGCCTTCCGACAATAGCAATTCTTGGTAAGGAATCTTCCTCTCGAATCGATTCGTCCTCTTTTTTGAAATACTTAACCATTTCATCCAAAAGTTCACCAGTCCCGCCACCATTAGTCGCAGAAAGGTCAAAAACTTCTCCCAATCCAAACGAATAAAATTCCGATGAAAGTCCGACTCTATCTGTATTGTCAACTTTATTGGCTGCAACTAAAACCGGTTTATTGGACTTGCGCAGCAATTGAGCTACAATTTCATCCATTTCCACGATTCCTGTCATGACGTCAACCATAAAAACAATAACGGTGGCCTCTTGAATAGCGATTTCAACTTGTTTGCGAATTTCCCCTTCGAAAATATCTTCGTGCGTGGTTGCATAACCTCCCGTATCGATAACCGAAAATTGATACCCATTCCACTCTCCTTTACCATAAATACGATCCCTTGTAACGCCACTCACTTCTTTTACGATGGCATCACGCGATTCCGTCAACCGATTAAACAGCGTCGATTTTCCCACATTTGGTCTCCCCACGATTGCAACTATATTGCCCATTTATTCTACTAATTTTATTTCGATTAATATCCGTAACGCTTCAATTTGGCTTCAGTCGATCGCCAGTCTTTGTCAACCTTAACATAATTTTCAAGATATACTTTCGTTCCAGTAAATTTCTCAATTTCAATGCGTGCCTCGCGACCGATTCGTTTCAACATTTCTCCACCTTTACCGATGATTATACCTCGTTGAGAATCTCGTTCCACAATGATCAAAGCTCGAATTTTTGTCATTAAACCTTCTTCCTTGTATTCTTCAATTTCTATTTGACAACTGTAGGGGACTTCTTTTTGACAATGCAGAAAAATTTTCTCACGAATGATTTCCGACACAAAAAAGCGCATAGGCCGATCTGAAATTTCCTCTTTATCATAATAAGGAGGATTTTCAGGTATCAACTCTAAAATTCGACTCCAAACTTGATCAATATTGAAATCATGCAATGCGGAAATTGGAAAAATAATTGCATTCGGAAGCTGACCTTGCCAATATTCAACGCGCTCAGTCAGTTTTTCCTGATTTGACAAGTCAATTTTGTTAATGAGACAAAGAACTGGAACCTTTAAGTTCTTTATTTTTTCAAGAGTTTCCTTATGGTTCGTTTCAGATTCCAACGTATCTGTAATGAAAAGTAAAACATCCGCGTCTTTTAAGGAAGTGTTTACATAATCCATCATAATCTCGTGCATCTTGTATGCCGCATTAACAACCCCTGGGGTATCAGAAAAAACGATTTGGTGATTTTCGTCGTTGACAATTCCTAAAATCCGATGACGAGTAGTCTGGGCTTTTGAAGTGACAATAGAAAGTTTTTCTCCCACCAAACGATTCATCAGAGTTGATTTTCCAACATTTGGACTCCCCACTATATTTACGAAACCTGATTTATGTGCCATTTATGTGTCAAAGGTACAACAATTTAAAAGAATGTTTTTGAGATTGCAAGATTAAACCATTTCCTGATTTCGTTTGTATATTTGAAATAAAAAATAAATCATGAGGAAGCTGAAATATTTTTCGATTTTTTCATTGCCCATTTCTGTATGGATTAGTTTTCAAAATAATGGATTGTTGACTTATCTGCCAATTGTTATTTTCTTCATAATCGTTCCACTTTTGGAGTTGATTCTGCCTCCCAATCCAAAAAATTTAGACCAAAACGAAAGAATGTTAGCCGAAAAAGATTCATTTTACGATTGGATGCTGTATCTGATGTTTCCTACGCAATGGTTTTTTGTAATTTACTTCCTTACTCATGTATCTGATTGGGATAGTAATTTTGAATATGTTGGAAGAATTTTATCAATGGGTGCAATGTGTGGAATTATTGGAATCAATGTTGGACATGAACTCGGACACAGAATGAAGGCTTGGGAACGATTTATTGGAGAAGCACTTTTGTTTACCTCACTAGAAAATCATTTTTTACCTTATCACAACAGGGGACATCATACAAATGTGGGAACTCCCGATGATCCAGCGACAGCAAGAAAAAACGAGCCACTTTATTTCTTTTGGTTTCGATCACATTTTGGAAGTTACATACAAGCTTGGCAAATCGAATTTCAACGAATGAAAATTATTAAAAAGCCCTGGTTTCATTGGTCCAACAAAATGATCATTTACACTGTTCTTTATGTTATTTGGTTATCAATCATTTACTCAAACTTTGGATATGAAGTTTTGATCTCTTATTTATGGATTTCAGGAATTGGTATTATTTTACTTGAAACAGTCAATTACATCGAACACTATGGATTAATGCGCAAACAAAGGGAAAATGGCACTTATGAAACTGTTAAACGTTGGCATTCATGGAATTCAAATCATATTATTGGTCGAGTCGTCTTGTTTGAATTGAGCAGACATTCTGACCATCATTTCAAGGCAAACCGACCTTATCAACTCCTAGAATCACATGAACATTCTCCAACCATGCCAACAGGTTATCCAGGAATGATGCTGTTGTCATTGGTACCGCCACTTTTTTTTCGAGTCATGAATAAACATGTAGAGAAGGCTCTTTCTCATTCTAACTAAACCATCTTTTGCCTTTTCAAAAGAAATTCGAGTAGAACCTGATTATAACCAGAAGCAATTGGCGCTGGCATAAAATCAATGCGGTAATTGGCACAACGCATTTTGATCTCATTGAAATAATTTTGAATTCCCTCCACGTATTTAGCTTTCACTTCGGCCGGTTGTAAACGCATTTTTTCACCCGTTTCCATGTCAATTAATTGATAAGGTCTATTTTCCAAATTAAAATCTACCTCGAATGACTGGTTTACGACATGAAAAAGTATAACCTCATGTTTGTTATGTTTTAAGTGATTCAAGGCTTGAAAAAATTCATCAATTCGATCCGGATCGTCAAGTAAATCGGAGAAAACAACTACCAAACTTCTTCGATGTGTCAATTCTGCAATATCATGTAAAACTTGAATCGTATTGGTTGTAACTCGTTTATCCTCTTGATATTGATGAAAGCGCTTTTCCAACTCATTGAATAAATAACGGTGATGAGCAGGTGAAGACTTTACTTGCGTATGAAGTTCGATTTTCTCATTGAAAAATGTAAGTCCCACTGCGTCCCGCTGACGTTTCAAGAGCTCAATCAAACTTGCCGCAGCATAAACGGAGAATTCAAACTTAGAAATATCATCCTTTTCAAAATACATTGAACTTGAGCTATCAATAACAATCTGACAGCGTAAATTGGTCTCTTCTTCGTATTTTTTTGTGAACATCTTCTCTGTTCTACCATACAACTTCCAATCGATATGACGGGTTGATTCACCTGTATTATACAAGCGATGTTCGGCGAATTCGACAGAAAATCCGTGAAAAGGACTTTTGTGCAATCCGGTAATAAAACCTTCCACTACCTGCTTGGCAAGTAATTCGAGATTCCCAAATTGGGCTAAACGAAGTCGATCGATTCGATTCATAATTATTCAACGAATTTAAGTAATAACAGCAATGAAAAAACACGATAACAAATTAGAATATCACAAATTATTCAAATTAGACGGATTTTTCTCATTGAAAGAAAATGAAGTCTTATCCAATAAAACAATTTAATTATTAAAATCATTTTTTACGCTATTGTTAACTCCTTTAGCAACGGTAAAAAGGATTATTGGATTTAAAAATTAGTGTTTGCTTAACGACCTGTAACGGAAACAGACCAAATTTCATAGAAAACCAGGAAGTTAACGTAAAACACTCATGTTACGGCGTGGCGTTGCTTTACTTGGTTTTCGGATTCTTGGTCGGACCTCAGTTACAAATCAAGCCACTATCCCAAGCTTTTTTTTTCTAAATAAAATCGAACATTTTAATGGTTTGTTATCAGCAACATTAATAACATAATTAGTTTCAGCTCTTTCCCTTGGTAAAAATGCACAAATGAAAGATTTCAAAGAAGTCGGTGCTAGGAATTTTTCGTTCATTTAGAAAAAGAAACGGACGTTACAACAAGTCTTAATGTAAACAAAATTTCCTTTCGAAGAGTTGGTATTCAACAAAGTAAAAAACCTATATTTCACAACCTATTATCCAAACCCTGAGGAAGAAAGATTCACTACTTCATCCATGCGGAACGCACAGGAGAGGGATATAACTTGTATCTACTACATATTTAAAACAACAATCGCTTGCTATTTCTACCTTGAGAGATCTACAAGTTATCCATTAATAAATGACCCTAATAAGCATAGAATTATGGTTTTGACCTATATAACCGGAAAAATAAATAATAATTATCGGCTACAATCCCAATAAAATCTCCATAGGGTCTTTAGCCCCGAAAATCATTCGTTCTGGATTCTCCAACATTTCCTTTACTTTCACAAGGAACCCAACAGATTCTTTACCATCAATGATTCGGTGATCGTACGATAGCGCCACATACATGATCGGACGAATCTCAACTTTACCATTAATTGCAACTGGTCGTTCAACCACATTATGCATACCTAAAATCGCAGATTGTGGTGGATTGATAATAGGTGTTGACAACATCGAGCCAAAAACACCTCCGTTTGTAATGGTGAATGTTCCTCCAGTCATATCATTCGGTGTTATTTTTCCGTCTCTAGCTTTTACTGCCAAACGTTTGATTTCTCGCTCGATTTCTGCCAAAGACATTTGCTCCGCATTACGAACCACAGGAACCATCAATCCTTTAGGTGAAGATACAGCGATACCAACATCCGCATAATCGTGAAATATCATTTCATTTCCATCGATTTGAGCATTAACAGCAGGATACAATTTCAACGCTTCAGTAACTGCTTTGGTAAAGAAAGACATGAATCCAAGGTTGACTTCGTGGTGCTTCGCGAATTTATCCTTGTATTTGGTTCGAATGTCCATAATAGGCTTCATGTCGACTTCATTAAAAGTAGTCAACATCGCCGTTTCATTTTTTACTGAAACAAGTCGCTCCGCAATTTTTCTGCGCAACATCGACATTTTCTCACGATTCTGGTTTCTTGTTCCACCCCATCCGTGAGCTGATTCAGTCGAAAACCCGGCTGACATGGCATTTACTACATCTTGTTTTGTAATTCTTCCATCTTTACCAGTACCAGCTATTTGTTTGGAAGAAATTCCATTTTCACTCATGATTTTAGCCGCGGCAGGTGATGGTGTTCCGGAAGCATACGAAACTTCTTTCTTAATTGGATCTGGATTTGGAACCACAACTTTCGTTTCTGCAACAGGGGCAGCTGTAGGTTTTGCTTCTTCATTTTTCACCTCCGCTTTTGGAGACGAACTTCCAGTAGGTTTTGCGGCATCCGTGTCAATCAAACAAACAACTTGTCCAACCTTTACCACATCGCCTTCTGCAGCTTTCAACGTAATTTTTCCGCTTGCCTCTGCAGGAAGTTCCAAAGTCGCTTTATCTGAATCAACTTCAGCAATTGCCTGATCTTTTTCAACGTAGTCTCCATCGGAAACCAACCATTGTGCAATTTCAACTTCTGATATCGATTCTCCCGGACTTGGGACTTTCATTTCTAATAGTGCCATGATAATTATATCTTTCTATTATTTAACAACTTTAACTTTAGCATACGAGAAAATCTCATTGAACAATTTCGCCAATCGTTTCTCGTGTAATTTCTTAGATCCTTCCGCAGAAGCCGCACTTGCTGGACGGCAAATTCCAATTAAATCTAGTTTTCTCAAACTCATCGCTATGTAAGTCCAAGCACCCATATTTGCAGGTTCTTCTTGAGCCCAAATAACATTTTTCGCATTGTATTTTGCCAAAATTGCTTCTATTTGTTTTTGAGGTAGAGGATACAATTGCTCAATGCGAACAAGAGCCAAGTTTTCAGCGCCCATTTGCTCTGCTTTTTCCTTTAATTCATAGTAGAATTTTCCTGAACAAAGAACCACTGTATCAACCGATTTTACATCTGCTGTAGGATCATCTAAAACCTCTTGGAAAGAACCTTTCGCCATTTCTTCCAGTGTGGAAGTTGCAGCAGGATAACGAAGCAACATTTTAGGGGAGAAAACAACCAGTGGCTTCCTAAACTCACGTTTCAACTGACGCCGCAACAAATGGAAATGGTTCGCAGGAGTGGATGTATTTACAACTTGCATATTCAAATCAGCACATTGTTGTAAGAATCGTTCCATACGACCACTTGAGTGCTCAGCTCCTTGACCTTCATATCCATGCGGTAACAAGAGCGTTAAACCGCTTTGTGTTGCCCATTTATCCTCACCTGCACTAATAAATTGGTCTATCATAATCTGTGCACCATTGAAGAAATCTCCAAATTGTGCTTCCCAGATGGTTAATCCGTTTGGTGTAGCAAGAGAGTAACCATATTCGAATCCTAATACGCCGTACTCAGATAGCAATGAATTGTAAACAGAAAACTTAGCCTGATCTTTTGAAAGTAAGTTCAATGTTTCGATTTCTTCCTCGGAGTCTTCTGTTTTAACCACAGCATGGCGGTGCGAGAATGTTCCTCGTTCAACATCTTGTCCTGAAATACGAACTGGATGACCTTCGACTAATAAACTCGCGTAAGCTAACATTTCAGCAGTTCCCCAATCCAATTTATTTTCTTTGATGGCATTCAAACGGTCTTCAAAAATTTTTGCAATTTTTCGAAAGTATTTTTTGCCCTCTCGTAATGTTGCCAATTTTACTCCAAGCTCAATCAATTTCTTTTTATCAATGCCAGTTTCAGGTGATTTTTCAAAATCCTTTGAATTTCCGTAACGATAACCTTCCCACGTTAAGCTTAAGAAATCATAAACAAGTGCTTTTTCATTTTTTCGAGAAGCTTCGTATTCATCTTCCAAAAACTGATTGTAGTCGTCCTCGAATTTCTTTGCATCCTCTTTGGAGATTACGCCTTCATTTATGAGTTGAGCCAAATAAATATCTTTCGGATTTGGGTGCTTTGCAATAATATTGTAGAGAGCTGGTTGCGTAAATTTAGGTTCATCTCCTTCGTTGTGACCATATTTTCTGTAGCACAATAAATCAATGAAAATATCACGTCCAAATTGCTGACGATATTCAATGGCAATTTCGATGGCTTGAACAACAGCTTCTACATCATCTCCATTTATGTGAAAAACCGGACATAAAGTCGTTTTAGCTACATCTGTGCAATAGGTAGAAGATCGTCCGTCCAAATAGTTTGTGGTAAAACCAACTTGGTTATTAACTACGATGTGAATTGTTCCCCCGGCACGATATCCATCCAAATGAGCCATTTGAATCGTTTCATAAACAATTCCTTGACCTGCGACGGCAGCATCACCGTGAATTAAAACAGGACAAACTTTTTTCTCATCGTGATAAGTGTGATCAATTTTCGCTCTTGAAATTCCTTCCACTACGGTATTTACTGCCTCTAAATGCGATGGATTGGGAGCCAAAGTAACACCCATCTGCTTGTCGTTCGTCAACGTAATGTGCGACGTAAATCCTTGATGATATTTAACATCTCCATCAAACGTTGATTCAAAGTCAAATTCTTTTCCTTCAAATTCAGAGAAAATATCTCTGGGACGTTTTTGAAAAATGTTGGTTAATGTATTTAATCGACCTCGGTGAGCCATTCCCATAACGAAATATTCTACACCAAGATCAGAACCTTTTTCAACCAATGTATCCAATGCAGGTATTAATGCCTCACCTCCTTCGACGGAGAATCGTTTTTGTCCAACAAATTTCTTTCCTAAAAAAGCTTCGAAGCCAGTTGCTTGCGTTAATTTATTGAAGATTTTAAGCTTTCGTTCTTTACTAAACTCAGGGCGATTTGTAACTTCAATTTTGTTTTTAAACCAATCAATTCGTTCTGGATCACGCATGTAAGCGAATTCGATACCGATTGATTGACAATAAGTTAATTCCAGATGATTAATTATATTTCTCAATGTGGAAGCTCCAATTCCTACTTCCTCTCCTGCTTGAAAAACTTCGTCTAAATCGGATTCCGTTAAACCAAAATTATCAATAGATAAAGTCGGAGTATACCTCCTTCTTTCTCGAACCGGATTCGTTTTTGTAAACAAGTGTCCACGAGTTCGATAACCATTGATTAAATTTAACACTTTAAATTCTTTTTGGAAATTCTCCGGAACAGCTCCTCCTTCTTCAAAATTTGTTTGAGCAAAGTCAAACCCTTCAAAAAACTTTTTCCAACCGATGTCAACACTTTCAGGGTCTTGACGATATTGCTTGTAGAGATGATCAATCGCGTTCACATCTGCATTTCCGACATAAGAAACTTTATCCATTTTCTACGTGAAATTTTAAGGAAAACAAAGTTATGAAAAGAAATTGAAGATTGTTAATTGTGAATACTTTTAATACCAATGTAATTTAATGTAGCACATTTAAACCGATCTAAAAATGTTCTAAAAAAAATAAAATCCAACTGATAGTTGAATTTTTTTAGGACTGAGTTATGTTTTGTCTTTACCATGGTCTAACGAATTTTGAAAGTATCATAGATTGTATAATTAGTTGGTTTGGTTTAATCAGTTTTTAGCTAAATCGCCATTACCTGTAACTTTGAATTCTTTAGTTGCTATAATTTCATTTTGACTTTTGAAAAGAACCAAGTAGTAGCCCTCAATCAAATCATTCAAGTGTAATTGTTTTGCATTCATTACTGGGATAGAGGGCATAAATAAACCATCTTGATTTTGAATTTCAATTTCATCAAAGCGATTATCATTCCATGCCAGAGTTATTGTGTTTTCATCTGTATTATTAACCACTTGGATGATTGAAAAAGAACGATTATCAAAAATTTTCTGTGCGGCCAGTTTCATGTTGTTTGATAAAATCATTCCTATAAAAAATACTGAAAAAGTTAATTTTGCATTCATGACTATTCTATTTAATTGTTTTCTTTTTGTTTCTGTTTCTTGAACCAAAGTTGCATCATTAATTTTAAGTTAACTAACTTGTAATACACTAATAAGCTCAAATTACATTATCTCACACAACTATGTCTACGAAAAACCACTTAGTAGACCATTCTATTCCTACTATTACTTTAAAAATATTAATTTCACCTCGGTAATTTAAATCACATGTCGCGAATTTGTCTGGTTGAGGATGAAAGAAGTCTAATAGAATTGATTCAACTTAATTTAGAGTTGGAAGGTCATGAAGTTGTTTCTTTCTCAGATGGTTTACTGGCAATAGAGCATTTTCAAATTAATCTAGACTATGATCTAATTATTTTAGATGTAATGCTACCCCGAGTAAGTGGTTTAGATTTATGCAGAAAGATAAGAGCGACTAGTTCCGTGCCTATTCTATTTTTGTCAGCCAAAGGAACAACTCAGGATCGAATTGAGGGACTAAAACTTGGAGCCAATGATTATTTGCCAAAACCATTTGATTTAGAAGAACTTTTACTGAAGGTAAAAATACTTACACATGGAGCACAATCCAAGAATGATTTTTCAATCATACGTATCGGGAGTTTTACCGTTGACTGCACGTCCTACGAAGTAAAAATAGAAGACCACTTAATTCATACATTCTCGAAACGAGAAATTGCATTAATTCGTTTGTTCGATGAAAAAGAGGGACAAGTGATTTCTCGTGATGAGATACTAGATGCCATTTGGGGTAAAGATCAATTTCCTACGTCACGTACCATAGATAACTACATTCTAGCATTTCGAAAACTATTTGAAGAAGATCCAAAAAATCCCAAACATTTCTTTTCAATTAGAGGAGTAGGTTACAAATTTTTAAGTTAGCCTTTGATATGGCATAAAAAAAGGCAGAAACTAAGTCCTGCCTGTATCAATATTCACTCTAAAAAAGTTTAATGTTCCTCTTCTCCATCAGCTAAGGGAACAGTTTGTGGAATAAAATCCTGATCAGCTCCAGGCTTTGAATAATCATACGGCCATCTGTGAACTGTAGGCAGAGCTCCAGGCCAGTTTCCATGAATGTGTTCAACAGGCGTTGTCCATTCTAGGGTATTCGAATTCCACGGGTTTTGTGGAGCTTTAGGACCACGATAAATACTGTAGAAGAAATTGAACAAAAATAAAGCCTGTCCGAGTGCAGCAAAAATGGCAAAACCAGTTACTATTACATTCAAATCCATAATCATATCATATGAATTTTGATTGAATTCATTGTAAACAGAATAATCATAGTAACGTCTTGGAGCTCCCGCTAGACCAACAAAGTGCATTGGAAAGAAAACACCATAAGCACCAATGATTGTAATCCAAAAGTGAGCATATCCCAATCGAGTATTCATCATTCTTCCATACATTTTAGGGAACCAGTGATAAACCCCTCCAAACATTCCAAATACAGCTGACATACCCATTACAATGTGGAAGTGAGCTACAACGAAGTAGGTATCGTGTATTGCTATATCTAATGCAGAGTCAGCAAGAATAATCCCAGTAACACCACCAGTTATAAACGTTGAAACAAGTCCTATGGCGAATAACATTGCTGGAGTTAGAACTAATGAACCTCTCCACAAGGTAGTCAAGTAGTTAAATACTTTAACCGCTGAAGGAATTGCAATCAAAAGCGTGGTAAATACAAAAACACTTCCGAGGAATGGATTCATTCCTGTTATGAACATATGGTGCCCCCAAACAATAAAGGAAAGAAAACCAATTGCGAGAATTGAACCAATCATCGCTTTGTAACCAAATATTGGCTTGCGTGCGTTAGTTGCAATAATTTCAGATGACAATCCGAGAGCAGGAAGTAATACGATGTAAACTTCAGGATGACCTAAGAACCAAAACAAATGTTGAAATAACAATGGTGACCCACCATGATTTGCAAGCATTTCACCTCCGACAATGATATCCGAAAGATAGAAACTTGTTCCTGCCAAGCGATCCATGATTAATAGTAATGCTGCGGACAATAAAACTGGGAAAGAGAGAACCCCTAAAATAGCCGTAACAAAAAACGCCCATATGGTTAGAGGCATTCTAGTCATGGTCATTCCTGTGGTTCGAAGATTAATTACCGTTACGATGTAATTCAAAGAACCAATTAAAGAACCAGCAATGAATATCGCCATGGAGAACAACCACAAGGTCATACCCAAACCTGAACCTGATACAGCTTGAGGTAATGCAGAGAGGGGCGGGTAAATTGTCCATCCCGCCATTGCAGGGCCGCTTTCAACAAAAAGCGAAACCGTCATTAATAGAGACGACAGAAAGAAAAACCAATAAGAAAGCATGTTGAGAAAACCAGAGGCCATATCCCTTGCTCCTAACTGTAAAGGAATCAATATGTTAGAAAATGTTCCGGATAACCCACCTGTTAAGAGGAAAAATACCATTATTGTCCCATGAATTGTAACCAAACCTAGATACATATCCTCCTTCAGAACTCCATTTGGTGCCCATTTTTCCCCTAAAAAGAAAGATAAGAAATCTGAACTTTCCCCAGGATAGGCCAATTGAATACGAAACAGAATCGATAACATCATAGCTATGATTCCCATAAATACAGCAGTTATCAAAAACTGCTTTCCAATCATCTTGTGATCATGGCTGAAAATATACTTAGAAACAAAAGTTTCCTCGTGGTGGTGTTCACCATGATGCTCATGTCCGTGTCCTTCGTGTGCTATTGAAGCCATTTTAATTTATTTTGCTAATTAGTTATTTACTACTTTCATTGTTGAATCAGTCGGAGCTGTCGTTGCAACGGGTGCAGCAGCCTTAGCGGGGAAATATTTATCCTTAAACGTCTCTTTAGACTTTGCTGTCATCCATGCTTTATATTCAGATTCACTTTTTACAACCACCATCATTTTCATTTTGTAGTGAGCCCCACCACAAATTTTATTACACATCAAAATATAGTTGAAGTTTGGATTTTTTTCAATTTTCCGCATTTCTTCAGTTGTGTATATTGGTTTAAATTTTGTTCGAGTCGTCATGCCAGGAACAGTATTGATTTGAGCTCTAAAATGCAAGAAATAGGCAGAATGAATTACGTCCTTAGCTCTGAAATTAAATTCATACTCTTTTCCTTTGCACAAAACCAAGGTATCTTTTTGAATAATATCATCCCAAGCATATTTATCCAAAGTCTTAGAGTGATTATTTTTCATTTGAACCAATAACCTTAACAATCTTTCCTTTCGAGATAAGTCAGTTTTTAAGACCTTGGTAATTGAATCAGACAGAATAGTATCTCGTTTGTTCAATACTTTTTGAATACTCTTTATTCCACTTGGGCCTTCAATCATTAAACGAATCGAAGAATCAATGGTGTTTGACGTCATTAACGCAAGTTCGTTGTTATCTGTAGTAAGTTTGTAATCGTATTTACCTAAAACATTATCTTGACCTGAATATCGAGCCGTCCAATCAAACTGTTTTGAAAACAATTCGACACGGATCGCGTCTTCACCAGACATACTTGTTAAATTATTCCAAGACTTTAAACCGAGGATAATTATTACAGCTAATACAATTGCAGGAACAACTGTCCAAATTAATTCCAACTTATTGTTGTGTGGATAATAGAATGCAGAAATTCCCGGTTTTTTAACGTATTTGAACGTAAAATAAAACAGAAGGAAATTGGTAAAAAAGAACATTATGATGATAATCACAAAATTCAAATTTAACAACCAATCTGTTTCTTGACCTTGCACTGATGCGGCAACTCCTCTACCAGTCCAACCATATTTAAACATTAAATAAATGAAACCAATAAATTGAAAGAACATAAAGCCAAGCATCAATTTGGCATTCAAATGATTGTCACGCGAATTAATATCATGCTCGCCGGTTTTTCTCATTTTAACCGACAACTCATAAACTCGAACCAATTGGGCAATTGCTATCGCTCCTAAAATGATTACTAACAGAATTATTAATTTATTTTCCATTTTATTTTATGACTAATTCGTTATTAAATTTCGTGATGAATACTTTCGTCTAGGAATGGGTGATTAACAGGTGTTAATGGAGCTTTTGTTAGATTGTTCAAAATGATATAAATGAACGAACCTGCCAAAAGTAGCGCCATCCCCACTTCAAGGAAACCCAACTTTGCATTCGCACCCAATGAACCAGCAGAAATCATAATGTAAACATCTAACCAGTGACCTGCTAAAATTACTAAACCTACAGCTGTTAATATTCCAGCGTGTCTTTTGGCGTCTCTCGACATTAACAATAACATCGGAAAAGCAAAATTGATTACAAACATCGAGAAATATAAAACCTTAAAATTTTCGATACGCATTTGATAATAAGTCACTTCCTCACCAATATTAGCATACCATATTAACATAAATTGTGAAAACCACAAATAAGACCAAAGGAACGATGTTGCAAAAGTCCATTTTCCTAAATCATGAATGTGAGATTCGTTTACTTTTTCTAAATAACCTAATTTCTTTAAATACAAGGTGGTAATAACAAGCACAACCATTGTTGAACACCACATTCCTGCAAAAGTATACCAACCAAAAAGAGTCGAGAACCAATGCACATCAATTGACATCAACCAATCCCAAGCAGAAGTAGAACTGAATACTGCGAAGAAAACAAGAAACAAAGCTCCTTTTTTATAATTGGCAAAATGTAATTCTGTTCCTCCAACTTGATCTTCTAATAAGGAACGTTTTTTAAATCCTCTTAAAAATAAAAAGTATGTTGCAAAATAAACAATCGTTCTAATCCAAAAGAAGACAGGGTTTAAATAAGCTGATTTTCCCTGAATTATTTCATCATGTTTTACCACATCAGAATCCATCCATATGTAAATATGAGCGCCATCCATCAAAGTAATAATTAACAAAATTATTCCAAAGAAACCCATTCCATATGGTAAAAATCCGGCAACAGCTTCAATTACTCTTTTAACCGAAGCATACCAACCAGTTTCAGTAGCATATTGAAGAGCAAGGAAAAACAAAGCTCCTAATCCTAATGCGAAGAAGAAAAATCCATTGATTAAACCATTTGTGAGTAAGCGCGTTTTGAAATGATGATCACTCATTCCCGTTGCAACACCGAGAACTGTAAGAAGTAAGCCTATACCAATTAAAGCATAAACTAGTCTTTTCGCTTTTGCATTTATTTGAAATTCCATTTCTTCTATTAATTAAGGTTTCATTTTTGTTGAGTCAGTTGCTGCGGATGCCATTAAAGCAACCGGTTTTCCACTTGCATCAAATTTTCCATAATCTTTATTCTGGAATTGACGAACATAATGCACCAAAGTCCAAATTTCTTTTTTATTCAATAAAGAACCATGAGATCCCATCATACCTTTACCGTAATAGATAGAGTAGAAAATCTGACCATCTGAAAGATTTGTTAAAGTTGCGTAATTCGGGACACCAACATAAGCGCCACTTGCAACCATTGGTCCGTTTCCATCACCTTTTTCACCATGACAGTGTTGACACATTGCAGTGAACAATTCCTTTCCTTTTTTCAGAACCTCGTCCGAATTTTTGGCAGTTATCACAAAAGGATTTTTGTCATTTGCGGCAGCTAAATATTCATCTGAAGTTGTAACATCGAACCCAAATAAACCATGCGTCTCACGAAAAGCTACATTTGGTTTCCTAAAATACGGCAACATTAATTTAACTTCTGTAGAATCCTTTCCGATATAAGGAATGGTATTTTTAGGTGGTGTTAATGCTGTTAATTTCGATTTCAAATCAGCATTTTGCCTACCTCGAATTTCTCCATAATCAACATATGCTTCAATAGCTGGAGAACGATACATATCTGGCATATATTCGAATCCAGAACTATCCGCATCCGATTTACAGGAAGTCACCAACAACGCTGATAGCGCAACAGTTGAAAATCCCAATATCGATAATAAATGTTTTTTCATTTGAATATCTTATTTTACTTCTTTCTTATCCAATTCTAAATAGCCAGTATCTTTCAACAAACCATCCAACTCTTCCTCCGTTACCGAATGATTTTCACTCATTCTGATTTCCATAACAAATTTATCATCAGTCGTTCTTGGATCCGGATTTTGAGCTGGCATTCCTGGTAACGTTTTATTTCTCAATAAATATGTAATAGCCATTCCGTGTGCCGCACATAATACAGTAAACTCAAAACTTATAGGAATGAAAGCTAATATATTATCTAAATAAGTAAAATTCGGCTTACCTCCTATATTCATAGGCCAATCAACAACCATGAAATAACGCATTCCAATAGTTGCAAGCGTTAAACCTGTTAAACCATACAAAAAAGCCATGATTCCAAGACGTGTATTCTTTACGCCAATGATTGGATCAATACCATGGATTGGAAATGGAGAGAAAACCTCATTAATTTTAACTCCTTTTGAAACGAGTTTCTTAGCACCATCTTTTAGTGCTCCGTCGTCGTCATACATTACATATATTACTTTATCTGACATAATTCATCCAAAAATTAATGATGTTCGTGATAATCTGGTGACTCCTTGTACGATTGTCCAGATCCTTTCAAAATTGTTTTCACTTCATTCAAAGCCAATACTGGGAAGAAACGCGCAAATAAAAGGAAGAATACGAAGAACAAACCAATTGTACCGATATATACTGCAATATCGATGTGACTAGGGAAATGCATACTCCATGCTGATGGTAAATAATCTCTGTGAAGAGAAGTCACGATAATTACATAACGCTCAAACCACATACCGATATTAACCACAATTGAAATAAAGAATGTAAACAACAAACTTCTTCTCAATTTTCTAATCCACATTAACTGCGGAGAAATAACATTACAAGTCATCATTGACCAATATGCCCACCAATAAGGACCAGTTGCTCTGTTTAAGAATGCATAAGCTTCATATTCAACTCCGGAATACCAAGAAATGAAAAGCTCAGTAATGTATGCTGTACCTACGATGGAACCAGTTACCATGATTACTATATTCATATATTCTACGTGCTTTGTGTGAATATAAGCCTCAAGCCCCATAGCTTTACGCATGATTAAAAGAAGCGTTTGTACCATTGCGAATCCCGAGAAAACCGCCCCAGCCACGAAATATGGAGGGAAGATTGTTGTGTGCCAACCAGGAATAACTGAAGTAGCAAAGTCAAAAGATACAATTGAGTGAACCGAGAATACAAGAGGCGTTGCAAGTCCCGCTAACACCAATGAAACCAATTCGAAACGATTCCAATGTTTTGCTCTACCGGACCATCCGAATGAAAGAATTGAATACATTTTTTTAGCAACAGGCTTTTTAGCTCTATCACGAATTGTTGCAAAATCTGGTATAAGACCGATATACCAGAAAACAAGTGAAACTGATAAATAGGTTGAAATCGCAAAAACGTCCCAAAGAAGAGGTGAATTAAAATTCACCCATAATGAACCAAATTGATTAGGTAATGGTAAAGTCCAATATCCTACCCATAGACGACCCATGTGAATTAAAGGGAATGTACCTGCCATGAATACAGCAAAGATTGTCATCGCCTCTGCAGAACGGTTTATCGCCATTCTCCATTTTTGACGGAACAATAAAAGCACTGCTGAAATTAACGTTCCAGCATGACCAATACCAACCCACCAAACGAAATTAGTAATATCCCAAGCCCATCCAATTGTTTTATTCAAACCCCAGACACCAACTCCAGTTCCTAATAAGTAGCAAATTGCTCCTACTCCATAAAGCCCAATTACTAAGGCGATACCAAATAGAATGTACCACATTTTGGGAGCCTTATCCTCAATTGGACGACAAACATCCTCCGTGATATCATGGTAGGTTTTGTGACCTAATATGAGGGGTTCTCTGATTGCTGCTTCCTTTTGCATTTATCTTTATTTAAAATTCTATTAATGATGAGATTTCTTGTGTTCCACTTTTACTTCAGCGACCTGTAACTTGTTAAGATCCGTGTTCTCTTCGTTACGAACTTTGACTTTATACCAAATATTTGGTTTAACTCCGACTTCCTCTAAAGCTTGATAAGCACGTTTATCTTCGGAACTCTTTCTGATGTTCGATTTTATATCATTCCAATCTCCAACAGTAATTGCATTTGTAGGACAAGCATCAGAACAAGCTGTCGCAAACTCACCATCTGCTACAACTCTTGCCTCTTTCTTAGCAACTAATTTTGTTGATTGAATTCGCTGAACACACAATGAACATTTTTCCATTACACCTCTAGTTCGAACTGTCACATCCGGATTCAATACCATTCTTCCTAAATCGTCTTGAGCTGGATTAACTTCGGTAAATTTCTTGTAGGAAGGATAATTAAACCAGTTAAAACGACGTACTTTGTAAGGACAGTTATTTGCACAATATCTAGTTCCAATACATCGGTTGTATGCCATTTGATTCAAGCCTTCATTACTATGAGTCGTTGCCGCAACTGGACAAACTGTTTCACATGGAGCGTGATTACAGTGGTGGCACAACATAGGCATGTGAACTACTTTTGGGTTTTCCGCAGCATGCTCAGCCTTGTCATATGAAAAATTATCTTTATCTTTTTTAGTTCCAATCGCTGCTTCTTCCTCTGTTGAGAAATAGCGATCAATTCGAAGCCAATGCATTTCACGACCTCTTCTAACTTCGTCTTTTCCAACAACAGGAACATTATTTTCTGATTGACAAGCTATTAAACAGGTTCCACAACCGATACAAGAGGAAAGGTCTATAGTCATTCCCCATCGGTGTCCAATTTTTTCAACTGGATGAGCATCCCACAAATCGAATTCAGAAACCGGTCGCTCTTCATGGTGACCTTCTTTATTCAATTTCTCAAGCATGTGAGCAGGATTGTAAGCCTCTTTGTCCCGATTTGAAAATATGTCTAAAGTTGTTTCTCTTACAATGGAATGACGCCCCATCACTGTATGATGAATTTGAGTGGCAGCGATTGGATAAGTTCCATCTGCTTTCGAAATCTTGGCATTATTTGAATATTCATAGGTTCCATTCGCAGTTGAAACAAAACCAAATACGTTTGCTCCAATTGCTTTAGGTTTTCCGTTTTCACCTAAATCATGACCGCCATATTCTTTCGTTTGGTAGGCCGCTTTACCGATTTTCTCGCCATTTTCACCTCTTCCATAACCCAATGCAATTCCAATAGTCCCGATTGCTTGACCAGGCATAGGATATACAGGTAATGTCACCGATTTTCCGTTAACACTAACAGTTGCAGTATTTAACCCATGCTCTTGATCGTAAGTTGTTACATAACCATCTTTCTCCATGGTTACAGGGTTCATGGTTATGTAATTGTCCCAAGTAACTTTTGTTATTGGATCAGGTAATTCTTGAAGCCAAGGATTATTTGCATGTAAACCTGTTCCGATTCCTGCTTTTTGATATAATGAAACTTCGAGGTCACTTGCTTTTGGTAAATTCGATGCAGTGGCATCAGTAAAAATTAATGTAGCAGGAGCTAAAGTGACATCCATGCAACTATTGTGGGTTGTGAAAGCGAAATCACCTGTAGGTGCATTCAATTTAAATGTAGACGCTATGTAATCGTAAGCAACAGCTGAATCCTTTCCTCCACGTTTAGCTTTACCTCCCCAAACCAATAGCGACTCAAGAGCTGAAGCTGTATCGTGCAATGGTCTTATTGTCGGCTGAGCAATTGCATATTGACCTTTTTTAGCTTGGTAATCATTCCAACCTTCTAAAGCATGGTGATCAGGACAAATATATTTGCACAATGAAGCCGTTTCATCTTCATGTGAAGCAAACGAAACTGTTGTAATCTTAGCTAAGCCTTTTCCAAATTCAGTACCATTTGGAAGTGTGTATACTGGATTTACACCATACATCAACAAAACATCTGGACCTTTGCCTGAAATAACTTCCTTTACGAGTTTTTGAACTTTTGAGTCATCACCTTTGAATAGGTTGATAGTGTTTGTTAGATCTATTGTGTTTCCGTATACCTTGAGTAAATTGTTTAGTTTATTTGTCAAGATTTGTAGTCCAACATTATTTGAACCACACACAACCAAAGAGTCTTTTCCAGATTTCTTTAAAGCTCTTATTGCTTCATCAGCTGCTAATTTTGATCCTGAAGGAACATAAGCATTAACTCCCGGATTTCCTCCTAGCCCTTTGATTAAGTAGGCAACAATTCCAGCTAATTCAGATGGTTTTGCCATTCCTCTGTAATCAGCGTTGGAACCCGTAATTGACATAACCGATTCGAATTGGAAATGCTTAGACATATTACCCTCCGGATTTCTCGTCTTTCCATATTGAACTGCGAATTCTGTTGGTAATAACCAAGACGACAAGAAATCAGCATCTAAACTCACTATAGTTTTCGCTTTCGAAAAATCGTATCCAGGTATAATTGCTGCACCAAAATTTTTCAAGTTGGCTTGTCTAATCGCACTGTATGAAACAGCATCATATTGAACATGCTCAAACTTGGTTCCACCCTCACCATTCAATTCAGCTGCCATTTCAGCAATTGCACGATTCAATGAAGGACTGATCACTGAATTCGATAATAAAGTAACTTTTCTAGCCGATTTAATAGCAGTGGAAAGTTCTTTATCCACGGATGACCATGATGCATCTTTCTTGTTTGCTTTAGGCCCTGTAAGTCTTTCACTATCATAAAGACCTAGAACAGAAGCAACTATTTGAGGATTTGTCCCACCTTTCGTGAAACCAAA
>JBIIVA010000094.1:0-9217 GCA_044339705.1 Crocinitomicaceae bacterium | reverse complement strand
GACGTCACTGATAAAAATTGGCGCACCACTTTCCGTTTCTTTAATGGACACATTTTCAATATCTTCTTTCGTTCCAATTAAACCTTCGCTTCGAATAAACAAAACGGTTGGACCTTTTTCAATGTATGCCCCTCCAGTATTTTGGTTATTCTTTTCAAGCGCAGAAAAAACATCGTCCATGCTCAAATTGTAGGCTTGAAGTTGATCCGGATTTACAGAAATCTCGTATTGTTTGAGCTTGCCTCCAAATGAGCTAACTTCTGCAACTCCTTTAACACCAAGTAATTGTCGTCTAACAATCCAATCTTGTATGGTTCGAAGTTCCATTGCATCGTATTTACTTTCGTAACCTGTCTCTGCTCGAACTACGTATTGATAAATTTCTCCAAGACCTGTTGAAATTGGCCCCAATTCTGGATTTCCAATTCCTTGCGGTATTTGAGATTTAACATTTTGAATACGTTCCGCGACCTGTTGTCTTGCCCAATAAATATCAACATCGTCCTCAAAAACGATTGTGACTAACGACAGACCAAAGCGTGAAAAACTTCTGATTTCTTCGATTCCGCAGATGTTACTATTTGCCTGTTCGATAGGAAAGGTAATCAAACGTTCAATATCCGTTGCACCGAAGGAAGGCGCGACAGTGATTACTTGTACCTGATTATTTGTAATATCCGGAACGGCATCAATCGGAAGTTTGGTGGTTTCATAGATTCCATATCCAATTAAACCAACAACGAAAAGACCAACAATTAATTTATTTTTTAGGGAAAACCCAATTATTTTATTTAACATGAGAATATTGATTAATCCAACATAATTCAACGAGCATGGTATTACTCAACTCGTTTTCTAATTTAATATCTGATTAACCAATCTGAGGCGGTTGCCAAATAGAATGAAAATTTTTGTTGTAAAATGAAGAATGTTTGGATTCATTCTTAGATGAGGACTCAACAAAATTGGGAATATCCTCCGTAATTGGCTTTAAGTCAAATTTCTCAAAATTCATTACACCTGTTGCAACTTGAATGTTTGCTTTTAACGGAAGATGTTTGTGGTCTTTCTCAAATTCGGTTAGGTTGTTGAAATAATGTTCTTGAACAAAAGAAAGTAAATCCGAATTTGAATTTCTAGATAAATGATCCTGATAATGTTCGATGAAATTACTTAAATTCAAAAACTGAGCACCCTGCATATTTGGCGCAAGGGATAGAATAAAAAAATAGAGCGCAAGAAAAAAACTGAACATTCTCATTATTCAAAAATAGTCAATTAAGTCGGAACATAACAATAACAAAAAGAAAATGAGTAAGATAGTTTAGCTTCAACTATTCAAATAATTCTTCTCGACTCATAAAAAATCAGGGATCTTTTACAAAATTTGAATATCAAACAAAATAAAAAGATAAATTTGCGTTTGATTTTTTCAAATCATTCAATCTTTTTTTGAACTTTGAAGAAATATTTATGTTATAACAATACAAGAAAATCGACATGGAACAAGCATCTTCAAGTTCAAATTACATACCGCTAATTCTTCAGATTATTGTCGCATTAGGTTTCGTTGTATTCACGCTTTTTGTGACACACATTTTGATGCCTCGAATTAAGTCAAAAAAGAAAGATGCTAACTTCGAATGCGGAATTGAATCAGAAGGGAATGCTAGGTTTCCTGTTTCAATTCGTTACTTTATGACAGCAATCCTATTCGTTTTGTTTGATGTGGAAGTAATCTTCTTCTATCCATACGCTGTCAATTTCCAAGAATTAAAATTAGAAGGACTACTTGCAGTTATCATGTTTGTAGCATTTTTTCTTGTTGGTTTCATTTACATTAGAAAGAAAGGAGCATTAGAATGGGAAAAATAGAAGATCTTGAAGTTATCAACGGAGAGGGTTATCAATTAACCACCCTTGACAAAGCAATTGGATTAGCCAGGGCAAATTCGGTTTGGCCATTGCCATTTGCAACTTCTTGTTGCGGAATTGAATTTATGGCGACCATGGGAAGCGCATACGATTTGTCTCGTTTTGGTATGGAGAGACTTTCATTTTCTCCTCGACAAGCGGACTTATTGATTGTTGCAGGAACTATCTCCAAAAAATTAGGTCCTGTTTTAAAGCAGGTTTATGAGCAGATGTCAGAACCAAAATGGGTTTTGTCTGTCGGTGCTTGTGCTTCTTCAGGTGGAATTTTTGACACCTACAGTGTTTTACAAGGTATAGATCGTATCATTCCTGTCGATGTTTATGTGCCCGGTTGTCCCCCAAGACCCGAGCAAATTATTGATGGTGTAATGAACATTCACAAATTGGTTAAACACGAGTCCTCTCGAAGAAGATACAGTGATGAATACAAGCATTTGCTCAGCAATTACGACATAGAAACCAAAGAATCTGAAGATGTTAAATAACGAAGCAATACTAAATCGTATTAACGAAAATTACGGTTCTGAAGTCGTAAATTCGGAGGAAAACTTTGGGATTCTTACCATCGAAATTAAAGCGGAAAAAACGCACGAAATCATCAATTGGTTAAAACGAGATGAAGTTTTGGAATGCTCGTTTCTTACTTTGCTAGGAGGTGTTCATTACCCAAATGACAAAGGTCGGGAATTCGCAGTTGTATATCATTTACATAGTTGGACAAACAACTTTCGTTTACGTTTAAAAGTATTTCTGCCAGCTGAAAATCCGAGCATTAAATCAATTGTTGATATTTACAATGGTGCCAACTGGATGGAACGTGAAACATACGACTTCTTCGGAATTAATTTCGAAGGTCATCCAGATTTGAGAAGAATTTTGAACATGGACTCCATGGATTATTTCCCGATGAGAAAAGAATATGTCCTTGAAGATGCCACAAGAGAAGATAAAGACGATCGCTTCTTCGGAAGATAAATTTTTGACAATGAGTGAAATTACAGATAATAACGTATCATACAAGTCCAAAGAAACGATTGACGGAAACTACGCAACCATCAACTTTGGACCTACGCACCCCGCAACACATGGAATATTTCAAAACGTTCTAAAAGTAGATGGTGAGAAAATTATTTCCTCTGAACAAACTGTGGGATATATTCACAGAGCATTTGAAAAATTAGCTGAAAGAAGACCATTCAATCAAATTACACCTATTACCGATCGATTGAACTACTGTTCATCCCCTATAAATAACATGGGTTGGCACATGACGGTTGAAAAATTGATTCAGGCAGACATCCCAAAACGCGTTCAATACATGCGCGTAATTATAATGGAATTAGCACGAATCGCAGATCACTTGATTTGTAATTCAGTTATTGGTGTCGATACTGGAGCCTTGACTAGTTTCTTCTATCCGTTCTCTGAAAGAGAGAAAATATACGAAATGTACGAAGAGGTTTGTGGTGCGCGTTTAACAACAAACATTGGTCGAATCGGAGGATTTGAAAGAGACTTCTCACCTGTTTTTCATGAAAAACTAAAGAATTTTTTAAAGACATTTCCAAAAGCATTTGAAGAATTTAATTCCATGCTTGAAAGAAATCGAATTTTCATGGATCGTACGAAAGGTGCAGGTCCAATTTCAGCAGAAAGAGCCTTGAATTATTCGTTTGTTGGTCCTAATTTAAGAGCAGCAGGTGTTGACTATGACGTTCGCGTTATGCAACCTTATTCTTCCTACGAAGATTTTGATTTCATTATTCCAGTTGGAGTAAACGGGGATACATACGACCGTTTCATGGTTCGTCAAGAAGAAGTTCGTCAAAGTCTTCGTATCATTGAACAAGCATATAACAATTTACCAGAAGGGTCTTACAAAGCTGATATTCCTGAATTTTATCTTCCACCAAAAGAAGAAGTTTACAACAACATGGAAGCGTTGATTTACCATTTCAAAATCGTAATGGGAGAAACGGAAGTTCCTGTTGGTGAAGTTTATCATTCTGTTGAAGGAGGAAATGGTGAGTTGGGTTATTATTTAATCAGCGATGGAGGTCGTTCACCTTATCGTTTGCAGTTCAGAAGACCTTGTTTTATTTATTATCAAGCATATCCGGAAATGATTACTGGAATGACGTTGAGCGATGCCGTATTAACGTTAAGTAGTTTAAATGTGATAGCAGGAGAATTAGACGCATAACATGAAAACACATCAACCAGTTTCTCAAGCCTGCAACGAACCAGTAGAGTTCAGCGAGGCAATGATGACTAAAGTTAAAGAACTCATAGCTTCTTATCCCGAAGGAAAACATAAAAGTGCGTTAATTCGAATTTTACATTTGGTTCAATCCGAAAAAGGTTGGGTTAGCGTTCCTTCAATGGACAAGGTTGCTGAAATATTGAATATACAACCTATTGAAGTATACGAAGTGGCTACTTTCTACACGATGTTCCATCTGGAGCCAGTTGGAAAATACGTTTTCGAAGTTTGTCGCACAGGACCTTGCATGTTGGTTGGAAGCGACGATTTAATCGATCATATCGAAAAAAAATTGAACATTCAAGTTGGAGAAACCACAAGTGATGGTATGTTTACCTTGAAAACTGCTGAATGTTTGGGTGGTTGTGGATATGGTCCATTATTACAATGTAAATATAAATTTCACGAACATTTAACCAAAGAGCGAGTAGACGAATTGATCGAAGAGTATCGTTCTGGTAAATACGATCAAAATTAAAAGAACATGAGTAATAGACAATTGCTAATTGAAAATGTGCATGTTGAAGGTTATGATACGTTCGACGTCTATCGCAAGCATGGCGGATATAAATCTGTAGAAAAAGCTTTGAAATCCATGACTCCAGATGAGGTTGTGGAAGAAGTGAAAAAATCAGGTCTTCGTGGTCGTGGTGGAGCAGGATTCCCAACAGGAATGAAATGGTCTTTTCTTGCAAAGCCGGAAGGAGTTCCGAGGCACTTGGTTTGTAATGCTGATGAATCTGAACCTGGAACATTCAAGGATCGTTATTTAATGGAGAAAAATCCTCATTTATTGATTGAAGGAATGATCACGTCGAGCTATGCGCTAGGTGCGAACCTTTCGTTCATATACATCCGCGGAGAATTTATGTATATTCTTCACATCCTCGAAAAAGCAATTGCTGAAGCATACGCCAAAGGATTTTTAGGAAAAAATATTTTAGGGTCTGGATACGATTTAGATTTACGTGTTGCACCAGGCGGGGGCGCATACATTTGTGGTGAAGAAACAGCACTTTTGGAGTCATTGGAAGGAAAAAGAGGAAATCCAAGAATGAAACCACCATTCCCAGCTGTGAAAGGTTTGTGGGGGTGTCCTACCGTTGTAAATAACGTAGAAAGTATCGCTGCAGTTGTTCCAATTGTGAATGAAGGAGGTGAAGCCTATGCTAAAATTGGAATCGATCGCAGTACGGGAACAAAATTAATTTCAGCGAGCGGAAACCTAGTTCGGCCGGGCGTTTATGAGATTGAATTAGGTTTGAGCGTTGAAGAATTTATCTATGGAGATGATTATTGCCGTGGAATTGCAAATGGAAAGAAATTAAAAGCATGTGTTCCTGGTGGTTCTTCAGTTCCGATTTTACCGCACTTTTTGGTGACAAAAACAGCCGCAGGAGTCGATCGTTTGATGACCTACGAAAGTCTTGCTGATGGAGGATTTGCCACGGGTTCCATGTTAGGTTCAGGTGGATTCATTGTTTTCGATGAAGATCAATGCATTGTTCGAAATACCTGGAATTTTGCTCGTTTCTATTCCCATGAATCATGTGGACAATGTTCACCTTGTCGTGAAGGAACAGGATGGATGGAAAAAGTTCTATATCGATTGGAACACGGACATGGAAATATGCGTGATATCGAACTTCTTGAGGAAATCAACAAGAAAATCGAAGGAAATACAATTTGTCCACTAGGAGACGCCGCTGCTTGGCCAGTTGCTGCAGCAATTCGTCACTTCAGGGATGAATTTGAATGGCATGTGAATGAGCCACAACAAGCTCAGACAAGAAATTATGGTTTAATCACCCAGCCTAGCGTTGCGGTATAGATACAAGTTATGATTAAAGTAACAATTGACGACGTAGAAATAGAAGTTGAACCGGGTACATCGATTTTGAACGCGGCGCGACAAGTCGGAGGAGAAATTGTTCCTCCTGCCATGTGCTACTATTCGAAATTACCTGGAACGGGCGGAAAATGTAGAACTTGTTTGGTTGAAGTGGCCGCAGGTTCAACAGCAGATCCAAGACCAATGCCAAAGTTGGTAGCATCTTGTTCAACACCTGTTATGGATGGTATGATTGTTAAAAACAAGACAAGCGAGCGAGTTCATAACAATCGTGGTGGAGTTGTTGAATTTCTTTTAATAAATCATCCACTTGATTGTCCAGTTTGTGACCAAGCCGGTGAATGTCACCTTCAAGATTTAGGTTACGAGCATGGATCCTCTAAAACGCGCTACGAAGAGAAAAGAAGAACTTACGATCCAATAGATATTGGCAATAAAATAAAGCTTCACATGAACCGATGCATTCTTTGTTATCGTTGTGTTCATGTTGCCAATCAATTGACTGACAAACGTGTTCATGGTGTTTTGCATCGTGGAGAGCATGCTGAAATTAGCACGTATATTGAAAATGCAATAGAAAATGATTTCTCAGGAAACATGATTGACGTTTGTCCGGTTGGTGCCTTAACCGATAAAACATTCCGATTCAAAAGTCGTGTTTGGTTTTTGAAACCGATGGAAGCGGAGTGTTCATGCACGAAGTGTTCTGGAAAAGCAGTCGTTTGGATGTTTGGAAACGAAATTTTCAGAGTTACAGCTCGCAAAGACAAATATGGTGAAGTTGAAAACATCGATGACAAAGCGGGTTGGATTTGTAATGACTGTCGTTACGACAAAAAAGACGTTAGCAAATGGAATATCATTGGTCCAAGATCAATTAACCGTCATTCTGTTATTTCTCAAGGGAAATACAAAACATTCATGGACAAAGAACAAAAAAAGATTAGCTGATGGATACCGGATTATTAATAGAAAAATCAATTTTGGTTGTTCTTCTTTTCCTAATCTCTTTGGGAATCGCAGCTTACTCAACCTATTTTGAACGAAAACTAGCCGCTTGGATTCAAGATCGAGTTGGACCAGACAGAGCAGGTCCTTTTGGAATTCTTCAACCCATTGCTGATGGAACGAAAATGTTCTTGAAAGAAGATTTCATTCCAAAGAATGCAGATAAATGGTTATTTATCATCGGGCCCGGAATTGCGATGTTTACTGCTTTAATTACAAGCGCCATCATTCCTTGGGGAACAGATCTAGAATTATTTGGAAGAAAAATCCCGTTACAGGTAACTGATTTCAACATCGGAATTCTTTATTTATTTGCAGTACTATCAATAAGCGTTTACGGAATTATGATTGGTGGTTGGGCTTCCAATAACAAATACTCGCTTTACGGAGCCATTCGTGCTTCTTCACAGATGATTTCCTATGAATTGGCTATGGGAATTTCTGCTATTACCATTATTTTAATGTCAGGTAGTTTGAGTTTATCCGAAATCGTTGAAAAGCAACATGGAATGAACTGGAATATTTTCTACCAACCCGTTTGTTTCCTTGTGTTTTTTATCTGTTCGCTAGCTGAGACAAATCGCGCACCTTTCGACTTACCTGAATGTGAAAACGAATTAATCGGCGGATACCACACAGAATATAGCTCGATGAAACTTGGTTTATATCTTTTCGCTGAATACATTGCCATGTTTATTTCATCTGCTGTGATGGCTATTTTATTCTTTGGTGGATATAATTTCCCTGGAATGGATGCTTTTAGTGGGAATACATTGGCTATTTTGAGTGTTTTAGCATTTTTCACAAAGACATTCATTATGATTTTCGTATTCATGTGGATTCGTTGGACAATACCACGTTTCCGTTTCGATCAATTAATGCATTTGGGGTGGAAAGCACTAATTCCGATTGCGTTAATCAATATGCTTGTTACTGCGCTTGTTATTGCATTTAAAGAAGGTTGGTTTAATCAATAAGAAAATGAAGAGTTTAACCAATAGAAAGAAAGTTGTTTCCGATAAACCAATGACGTTTACCGAAAAGCTATACCTATGGGCGATTGCCAAAGGAATGATGACCACTTTCAAGCACATGCTTCGAAAGAGAAAAACGATTAAATACCCGGAAGAAGTGCGTGTGTTCGCGCCGGTTTACCGTGGAATGCATGTTTTAAAACGTGATGAAGAAGGTCGCGAGAATTGTACTGCCTGTGGACTTTGCGCTGTAGCTTGTCCTGCAGAGGCAATTACAATGGTTGCTAACGAGCGTAAAAAAGGTGAAGAACATCTTTATCGTGAAGAAAAATATGCCGAGACTTATGAAATCAACATGCTTCGTTGTATTTTTTGTGGACTTTGCGAAGAAGCTTGTCCAAAAGAAGCTGTTTTCCTGACTGATCGAATTGTTCCAACAGAATTTGAGCGAAATGACTTTATTTACGGAAAAGATAAACTAGTGGAACCACTTGATCAACGAATCGACATTACAAAACGCCAGCATACCGGCAAAAGATCAAAAATATGACCTTACAAATTTTAGCAATAATCTTGGGATCTTTGACCATTGGCTCTGCATTGATGGTAGTATTGAGTAAGCACCCCATTCGCAGTGTAATTTATTTAGTAATTACTTTCTTTTTCATCTCCTCACTCTATATTTTGATGAATGCTGAATTCTTGGCAATCGTTAACATCATTGTTTATGCTGGAGCAATCATGGTTTTATTCCTATTCGTTTTGATGTTATTGAACTTGAATAAACAAGCAGAACCACAAACTGCTTTATTTTCAAAGTTAATTGGTGTTTTAGCCGCTGGAGCATTGTTTTCAGTATTAATGGCTGCATTGAAAGATAGTTTGGTTTTAGGAAAGAACTACGTTCCAGGTAATCCCAACATAGGAACGGTAGAAAGCCTTGGTAATTTATTGTTTTCCAAGTATGTCGTTCCATTTGAAGTTTCATCTATTCTTTTCATTGCCGCAATGGTAGGTGCTGTTTTATTGGCGAAAAGAGAAAAACAAATAATTGATTAACATGATTCCAGCGGTAAGCACTATCGGTTCCTCACTTGACTTTTTCGTAGTCGTCGCAATCGCCTTATTTTCGATCGGTTGTTACGGTGTGTTGACTCGTAAAAATATGATCGTTCTTTTGATGTG